>CAZRXY010000013.1:0-11495 GCA_964604155.1 uncultured Candidatus Cloacimonadota bacterium
GTGAAAGCTACATTGACAGTAACCTGTACAGCAGCATCACCACTTTCCACAGCTATTAATAATTAATCCGGCATAAAGAAATGCTTAATGGGGGAATGGGGCAACTCATTCCCCTTTATCAGCAGGGAGAAATAAAAACCAGATGATCAAGGAATTTCGGTTCAAGGGGTTAACGCCACAGGGGAGATTGATCCAGAGCAGCGTTATAGCAGAGAGTAAGAAACTTGCTAAAAAACAGATAGATGAGCTGGCAAAGCGTAACAATGTAAAGATCACAGATATCAATCAGAAGATGAAATTCCGTTATTTTATCAAGTTACCTGGGAAGAAGAAGAAGATAACGGGTGTACAGAGTGCCTATAGCAAGCTGGAAGTGGCGGAAGCGTTACAGAAGATGGGTTATCGCAATTTCAGGATCGAGCCCATTATGGAATTCATGCGCAGCAAGCCATCTTCTCAGGACGTTCAGATGTTCATAAAGCTTAGTGCAAATATGCTGCGAGACAAGATGAGTTTTGGCAAGATTTTGGGAGTGCTTATAGAGGAGCAATCCAATAATGTACTCAAGGAAAGCCTTCAGCAGATAGAGCAGCAATTAAAAAAGGGTCAGGAAGGCAAGGAAGTTTTCAGGCGTTATATAGATGTGTTTGGCAAATTTCCGGCTTATATGCTGGGATTAGCGACAAAGAGTGGTAATATGGCGGATATATTTGAAGCCACTAATAAATTTATTGAGCGAGATAACGAGATACAGAAAAATTTAAAGAAGGCATTAGTATCCCCGATGTTTGCTGTAGCGGCTACTTTGGGCGCTGTAGGTTATTATGTGATGGAGATATTTCCTTCCACGGCGAGTATGTTTGCCAAGTTTGACATAGAGACGCCACCTTTGACAAAATTCACTTTGCAATTAAGTAACTGGCTGGGGGCTTACTGGTGGATAATACTTCTGATTGTATTGATACCGGTGATAGGCGTATGGCAATGGTGGAAGACTCCCAGGGGCATGGTGATCAGGGATAAATTTATAATAAATTTACCGGTACTGGGTTCTATAATTCATAAGACAAGTATCGAGATATATTTTAGAGTATTTGCCACGATTTATGCGGGTTCGGCAGACAATATCGAGACGATCCGCACGGCGGCGGAAGCCTGTCGCAATAAGTATATGGAGCAGGAGATAAAAGAGATCACAATCCCTCAGATGCTCAAGGAAGGAGAGGGTTTTGTGCCTGCGATGGAAGCAGCGGGGATATTTCCCAAAACGGTGATCACGCGTCTGCGTTCCGGCTCAGAAACTGGAAACATTTTGCAAAGTGCCCAGCAGATTGCCTCATTTTATGAAGCGGAGACTACTTATAAAATGGATTCTATCATAGAATATACCTCTACAGTGATCGGGCTTTTTATCTCGCTGGTGATAGCCTTTCTCACGGTAGTCTCGGCAGAAATAGCCACGGTATCACCGAGTATGCCGGGAGTGGGATAGATGATAAGCAAGGGTAATCAGAAGCTCATGGATGCCTTGCGGTTCAGGCATCAGATAGACCAGCAATTGCTGGAGGAAGCGGAGCAGAGATTACAGGAGAGCGGGGAGAAAACTCCTCAGCAACTGGCAAAAATATTATACAGCGAATTTAATGTACCGCATGAGCATATTTATGGGACATTGGCAGAACTCTATGCTTTTCAGCGGATACAGATAAAACCGGAAGACATAGATGAAAAGACGCAGAAAGCTGCGCGGGACATCTTGAGCGAGATACCGGAAGATTTGCGGAATAAATTATTATATAATAAGATATTACCATTCAGGCTGATCACGCGGAACCGCGAGATATTGCAGATATTGGCGGCAGATCCTACCACGAAGCTGGTGCTGGAAATCCCTGGCAGAACAAGGTTCAAACGCTATGAAGTGATTTATTGCCCCTTATCTGAGCTTAATGATATAATAAACGTGATATCACCCCGTAAGAATGAATTTCTGGAATTACTGGAAGAGACGGGCGAGATGCTGATGGATGAAGAAGGCGGATCATCTATTGAAGTAAATGAAGAAGAGCTTGATGCCACTATTAATAAAAGCAGATTAGTGAACCTCTTTGAAGGCTGTCTTATCGAGGCAGTTCGAACCGGAGTGAGCGATGTACACATAATCCCAAGTGGCAAATCATCGGTAGATTTGTTTTTTAGAATAGATGGTAAGCTGCAATTATGGCATCGGCAGGAATCCACTCCTCCTGAGGCTTTGGCGGCAGTAGTGAAAGACAGGTCTGTAGGCATTGATAGATTTGAACGCGATGCTCCCCAGGACGGGTTCGCTCAGCGAACTGTGGATCAAACTGTTATCCGTTTCAGGATTAGTGTGATACCTATAGTGAGCAGCGAATATGAACGCAGGTTTGAAAGTATAGTTATCCGCGTGATAGATGATAGAAAAGTGATCACAGATTTCAAAAAGCTGGGATTTCAGAAGCAGGCTGAAAGTGAATTCTTTAAATCTATCAATACTTCGCGTGGTATCGTGATAGTGACGGGACCTACCGGCAGCGGTAAGAGCACTACTCTTATGGCAGCTTTGCATCATGTAATAGATCCCACAATAAATATACTTACCTGTGAGGATCCTGTAGAATATGTAATCAGGGGTGCACGTCAGCTTAAGATTGGGTATAAGATGAGTTTTGAGCAGGCTATCAGGGCTATCCTGCGTCATGACCCCGATGTGGTGATGGTGGGGGAGATTAGGGATAAAGAGACGGCTGAGACGGCAGTGAAGCTGGCAAATACGGGTCATCTCACTTTTTCTACGCTGCATACTAATGATGCGCCCAGTGCAGTATCTCGATTATTCAAAATGGGTATAGAGCCATTTTTGCTGGCATATTCTATCAATATAATAATAGCTCAGAGACTTGTGCGTCGTTTGTGTCCTTATTGCAGGATACCGCTTGAAAAGAGCAAATGGGTAGCAGCCATAGAATTTGGTATCAAGGAAGAGGATCTGGAGGCAGGCATAATCTATGAGGCAAATCTAAAAGGCTGCCCTAAGTGCCATAACGGCTACAAAGGCAGAACCAATGTAGCAGAAGCTTTATATTTCTATCAGGAGATTCGCGAAGCTATCATAAAATCCGGTGATGAAATTGATGAGGAAACTATCAAAAAAATTGCTCAGGGTAAGGGAATGCTCACGATGAAACAATCTGGTCTTGAACGGATACGAGAAGGTATTACCACATTAACGGAAATTGCGTATGCAACTTCGGAGGGATAAATTATGGCTTATGGACAAACGATGATGGTTCTGCTGGCGATTTTACTGTTTTCCACTATGATGCTGGGTTACTATAACAATCTCTTTCGCTGGTATGATATTCATAATCGGGAATTTTCGCGTCTGCAGGGTTTAAAACTGGCAGAAAGTGTTTTTCAGGAAATAGAATTTGATTATATTAGTGATAGAGTCTCATTCAACGGTTTGGCTTCTGTATGGTCAGATTCGTTAAGGCAGGTTTCTTTGGTGGATGTAGATTATGATATCAATGTGGAATCCACTTATTGTGATTCCCTGGGTGGCACGGTGTCGGGCACATCAAATTTTTTGCGGTTTGATCTCAGGATTTCCTGTAATCCTGGCATAGGAGACACTTTGTGGATTGGCACTCCGGCAATTCCTTTGCAAAAGATGATCGCAGATATGGGGATATAGATTATGCAAAGTTTATTAGATATAATAGGAGCGACAATAATCGGAGGATTATTACTGGTTACCATGTTTACTTCGCTGATCACGATACAGGAGAATAACAGGCTTCTTCAGGGTGAGATGCAGATAATCACGGACATGGAATACATAAGTGATATGATAGATAACTACTTCATGGAAAAAATCGGCTATGAATTACCAGCCGGTGTGGAAGCATTTCCCAAAGCAGAAATCAACGAAGTGAATTTTAATACCAAAATAGGCAGTGGAGACGATACTATATACCTGGTTAAGATATTCACCGGTTTTGAAGACGATGATTATGGTTATCCTTTCTGGATAGATGTAACAGGTGGGACAAATGTGGGTGTGATCTGGCTGGCAGACGATATAGAATTCAGATATTTTGATGGTAATGGTGGTTTGATTTCTTACATCGATTTACAGACAGTAGCCGGTCGTGCCCAGATCAGGTCTATTGAGACTACATTAAGCGTATTTCATGGCGAATACAATATGCCGTCCATGAGATCAAGAGTACTGGTAACCAGGAAGTATTTTCCAAATTTAGCGATATAGGAGGATAAAGATGGGAAGAATTAATTTATTCATAATTTTCTTAGTAGTGATTATTGTTGGAACAAGTTTCAGCAGTATGAACAGAAGAGCAGAAAACATCTCAGAGGCGATGAATAGATATCACCGTGAGTTTCAGATGAAATCTATAGGCAGCTTTGCGATGAACTATGGCATATTCAAACTGGAAGCGGGTGAAATTTTATTAGAAGACCAGGAAATGGTGGTGCAAACACCGAATTTTTCTGTGGGTAACAGCATGATAGACAGTATCCGTTTTATTCCTGGCGCAGGTGATACTATTCAGGTAATCCCTTATGTGCGCGGAGATTATTCAGGTACCGTTAGCATGCGCGAATCCAAGGCTACGCTGGGGTTCGGCATCAGTCAACCCGAAGAGCAATTTGCCTATTACATGTTTAACGAGGGTAGCGGCACAACTGTGAGAGATAGTTCCGGGCATGGTTTCCATGGTACAATGACGAATATGAGCAGTGATGATTGGGTAACCGGAGTGGAAGGCTATGCTCTTGATTTTGATGCTGTTAATGACTATGTTGCTTTGGGTCAGGATATCGCACAGCAGTACAGCGATAAATTGACGGTGGCGGTTTGGCTGAAACAGGATGCTGCTTCGCATCAGAACTGGGGTAATATTATCACCGAGAATTCTGATGGCAACGGAAACCAGATTACAGGATTTACTTTGCGTAATAAGGTGAAGTTTCGGGGCGCCAGTAAAAACCACCGCATAGAGTATGAATTTGAGATGACTACTACAGGTGGCAAGAAAAAAGTGAGCCTCACTGTCTATAATGGCACTATGGACTTACTGGACTGGCATTATGTAGCAGGGATATTTGATCCGGAGTCTCAAACAATGACGATAGGAATCGTGGATCAGGACATTTGGTCTGAGATTAATATCAGTTCCAACACCTTGCCATCACGATCAAGCAACAGCAATATCACGCTGGGCAGTATTGAAGGTGGAGGAAATGGTTTAGGCAAGAAATCGGGCGTGAAGGCAACGATGGATTCACCGCGTCTTATTGCAGATGCCATGACAAAAGAGGAATTACGCCAATTGATGATCTATCATGGAGTAAAGAAGACGAAAATTGTGGATTGGAGGATATAGAATATCGTTATACCCGGTCAGATAGTTGCGAAAAAAAATAGAATAAGGAGGTTGTGATGGGAAAATTTAACTTGATCTTAGTGGTTTTGCTTGCTTTGATTATTGGTACAAGTCTCAGCAGCTTGAACACAAATCTCACTCGGATCTCAGATTCACTGGATCACAGCCTTCTGAAGATGCAATCCAGGTTGCTGGGCGGATATGCTCTCACCTATGGTATACAAAAATTAGATTTGGGAGAAGTGATGATGCTTGGTGGAGTGCAAACCTGGCATACACCCCAATTTGCCATAGGTTTTGGTCAAATAGACAGCATACGCTATGTTCCTGTTGCCGGTGATACTGTGGAAGTGATTCCTTATATCAAGAACTGGATAACGGGAGGCTCGGTAGCATCCAGCAAGAGAGCATTGATAGATTTTTTTGTAACTCAGCCGGATGGACAATTTGGTTATTACACGATGGAAGAGGGCAGTGGAGACAGCGTAGCGGATAATTCTGATTTTGGCTTTGACGGCAGCCTCCTTAATATGGATAACGATGCCTGGGTAAGCGGGACTAGTGGCTTTGCCCTTAATTTTGATGGGGCTGATGACTATATGTATCTTGGTGAAGATATTTCTCAGGAACAGGAAGCGGATCTTACAGTGGCAGCCTGGTTCAAAACCACCAGTACTCAACCGGTGGATTGGGGAAATATCATCTCGGAGAATTCGGACGATATGGGTAACCAGCTTAATGGATATACTCTTAGAGCCAAGTATAAGCTGGTTGGTCCTACCAATGTAGAATTCTGGTTCGAAGTGATCACAGATGCCGGCAGAGAGTCAGTATATTTGCAGGTCTTTGGCACGCATATTAATCTTACAGAATGGCATTTTGTGGCTGGAGTCCTGGATTTAACTGCTCAAACCATCATGGTGGGGGTGGTGGATGCCAATATTTGGGCAATAAATTCCATAAATGGCACCTCATTACCGGAGAAGGCAGCCACCAGCAATATCACAGTTGGCCATATAGCAGGTGGGCCGGATAATGAAGGCAAGAAATCGGGATTTAAAGGTCATCTGGATTCCCTGCACCTTATATCTGATACTATGACAATTAATCAATTGATCCAGTTAATGCTGTATGACGGGATAAAACAGCCCAAACTACTGGAGTGGAGATCATAATGAATTATCGAGACAAAATATTAAAGTGGTGGTCAAATTTACGCTGGTTTATGATTTTGATAGTGATGTGCGTAGGCACGCTGGAGATTTTGCGTAGCAGTGCGGCTTATCAGCCCTTGGTCTATCTGGGCGTATTCGGCGGATTAGTGGCACTAAATCTTTATTTTCAACTGCATAAAACCCATGATGTGCAGTTTGCCATTATCGTGCAGATCATACTTGATGTTCTATTTGCCACTTTAAGCGTGCATCTCACCGGAGGTCCCGGCAGCTATTTTGGCTGGTTGTATCTGATACCAGTGATCACGGCAAGTCTATTGATTCCCAGAACCGGAGGTGTGACTACTGGTCTTATAGGCACCTTTTCACTTTTGGCATTACTGGCAAGTTATAGATTGGGTTTGCTGGAAGCACCGGTAGATGATTGGGAAACTTTCAGCACTATCTATCTATTATCTTATTCCGGTTTATTCTGTGTAATCGGGTTTATAGTCAATTTTCTAAATGATCTCACAATAACGGCTGGGGCAGATATGCAGAAGGCAGAAACTGAGAAGAATGCGATGGCTGTGGAACTTGACGAAATGAGCAGCCAATATGAAAAGAGAAAAGGAATTTGCGAGGCAGTGAAAGATATTATTTGGATTGATAGAGATGTAAATACGCAATTATGCGTGATCTCATTATCGTTAAAGCGGATAAAAAGAGCAGCGGTGGAACTCGAAAGTGATGATCTGGCGAGAAGCAGTAATGAGATAGCAGATTCGGTAAATAAGACGATAGCTATTCTGGAGGATATGGAAGCATTCCGCCGGAAAAGTGCGATAAGTTCCGAGGAGAAAAAATGAAGCGTGTTTTAATTGTAGATGATGACAAAAACATCAGAGATTTATTAGAAGAATTTCTAAGAGATGAAGGCTATCTAACGACCTCGGCGGTGGATGGTGAAGATGCTTTAGACAAGATGGAGCTGCAGAAATTTGATTTGTATATTCTGGATATCTGCATGCCTCGTATGGATGGCATGCAATTAATGAAAGAGATCAAGCGCCGTCACCCATTTGCTGTCATAATTATCACAACGGGTTTTTCTACCCTGGAAAACGCCGTGCGTGCCATTCGTGAAGGGGCGTTTCACTATATAGCCAAACCTATTATGGCAGATGAATTCCTGGACGTGGTGAGGCGAGGATTTGCCTATGCAGAAAGCCTGGGTTCACCGGAAATGATGACCCCCGGATCAAAATCTGAGCTGGAAAAAACGCTGCCTCAAATGCTGAAGGGCTTTTCTCCTGATGATATTATGCAGTTTGAAGAAATCTCCATAATAAGAAATTACCAACCGGGCGAGACAGTGCCTTTGGATGATAAACACGGCAGCATTATTCTGGTAGAAACGGGAGAGCTGGCAGTATTGCTGGGAACTATTAAAGTGGAATCGTTGTATCCGGGGCAGTGTTGGGGAGAGGAATCTTTTTTGAATATCAGCTATTTATTTACTGGGCTCAAAGCCGTAAATGAAGCCCGGGTCAGGCATTTCAGACGTCAGCAGATCATGGAATTTTTCCGGTTCAGAGATGAACGCGCTCTCAAAAGGTACACGATTAATCTGATGTACATTTTTTATCAGCGTTGGAAAAGCTCTTTAGGCAAACTTGGCTTATTTGTGGGATATGAAAAAGTAACAAAAGAGAAAGATGATAATGGAAATAAAATTTAAGATCAGTGATATTGAGAAGCAGAATATTCCGTTGAAAGGCAGACCCAGAATACGGTATTTGCATGGATTAGTCATGCAGAAAATGGATTGGCAGACTCAGGGAGACCGGATAACAGCCGAATTTTTGGAATTAATGGCAGAGAAAAAGGCGTCTGATCTTGATATGGGTGCAGTAGGCTGCCAGAACCAGATATGGATGAGGATTGATGGATACAAAGCACCCCTGATTGATCTGGAAAAAATATCACGACTCGATCAGGAATTATTTATTCTCACTTTTGTGGAAGAGGAATATCTGGAGCACCTGCTTACCTATGGTGCCCTTGATCTCTCGGTGAATCCTGTGTCTGGTGAACGGAACCGCAGAGCTCGAGGAAATGTGTACCTCGATCAGGGGGCTCTTGCTCTGAATATGAGATTGATTAATGAAAAACCTATGACACTTAGCAGTCTGGGATTTTCGCAGGCGATTATTGAGCGGCTCGATATGGATAAAGAAAAATTTGGTCTAACATTAATAACCGGACTAACCGGCTCAGGTAAAAGCACTACATTAGATGCAATTATAAATTATAATAATGAGAGAAACAATGGACAGATTATTATTATTGGCAATCCCATAGAATATATCCACCCCTCCAAAAAATGCCTCGTTCGTCATCGGGAAGTGGGAGTTGATGTGGAATCATTTGCCGGTGGCATTATCCAGTCACTCAGGCAGGACCCCGATATGATAGTGATAGGCGAGATCAGAAATTCCACTGAGATTGCTGCCGCTCTGGAGATAACCGATAGCGGTCATAAAACGTTTTCCACTCTCCATACAAGTTCTGCCACAGATACTCTGCACCGTTTTATTGCAGAATTTGCAGCGAATGAGCAGGATAGAATCCGCCACCGTTTGGCAGATACGCTAAGCGTGGTGATCTCTCAAAGGCTGGTTCCCGGAAGAATGCGAGGCAGAGTGATGGTTCGCGAAATTCTCTCTGTAGATAGCTCCGTACGGGCTGCTATCCATAATAATAATTTATCAGAAATATATCAAATGATGAACGAAGGGCAGTCCCGCGGCATGCTCACTATGGAACAAGACCTGTTCCAGCTTTACAGAAAAGGTCATATCAGTAAGGATACTGCCTTCAATTATGCCAATAACAAAGTTAGAATTGGTCAATTGATGCAATATACATAGAGGCAAACATATGTCAAAAAAAACTCGGAAATATTTCTTTGGTATCTTTGAAGATGGGCCCATCCTGAAGATCGTACAATTGATTGCAGCAGGGGGGAATCCAATCCTTATAGACCTTAAGAAGACCGAGATGGAATGCTCTATTTATCATGATATAGATAAGAGATATGAAAATGAGGCACCGGAGATGCTGGGTACTGATCTTGCGGTGGATAATTTACCGGATATTGATCTTTCTGCAGAATCCGAGCTGGATTCAGTGGTTTCTCCCCACGAACATCTTTTGAGTGTATTTCCCCTTAATCAGGGGAAATTGGGGCTAAATGCCAATGATGAAAAACTCTCTGTTAATTATCTCGATCGACCTGTACGAAATCTCACCAAACGTGATCTCATCAAATTGCAGCTTCTCAGCCAGGAAGAGGCTAAGGATAAGGACGTTATCTGGGGTTTACTGCAAACTGCTCAAGATCAAACCTGCATTATGGTTCATAAAGGAGAAAACAGACTTTTCAGCTATCTCCAGAAATACAACCAAATCCAAAGTGAAAGGAAGTATTTCTACAGCCTTATTGATAGTAATGATATTTCGCTGATCAATGCCGTTCGGTTAAATTATGAAATCAATAAAGAAGATGATATCCTGATAATTTATCTGGGATTTGAATACAAAAAGGGAATCTTGATGAAAGGTGAGGAACTGGTTAAAAGTCTGCCAATCCTCACGAGCTCCGAATCTTATGATCTTGAACGCGAAATTTGCTCACGACTCGCTCTCTATCAGGACGAGATGGAAATCCCTCATGTAGAAAAAGTGATCCTGGCTGGTGAATACTGCCAAGATAATATGCTGGAAGCCATCTCAAAGACATTTCCTAATGCCGAAGTAGAAAGGTTCAAATTCAATAAATTGCTGTATTCCGAGACCATGGAACAGTATCCACCGGAAGAGGAACTTGCTGCCTATGTGATACCAATCTCCCTTGCCTGGAAGGTGATGGAAGGGAAATCTAGTGTGATTATTCAAACAAATTTCCTGGAAAAAAAGATCATCAAAAGCCAGAAACTTGTCCAGTTCTCCTGGCACAGCTTTATCATGCTGGCTATTCTGCTGGGGATCAGTTACAGCTACACAGGGAATATACTAAACGTTCAGCAGAATCTCAGGCAACTGGAAAAAAGTTATGAGGACAAGAAACTGGAATATGAAAAAATTCAAAAAGAGCGTGATCCTGGTCCCGATATTCAGTCTGAGATAAACAAATTAACCGCAAGACTGGAAAAGATGAAAATGCTTTATAACCATAAGGCAATCTGGTCAAAGATTTTTGAGGAACTTGCGGAGAAGGTAAACAGCTATGGTGTTACCTGGTTAAAAAATATTCAGGGTAATAAAGACGGCTTTACTGTTTTTGGCACTACTACCAAGCGAGAAAACATTGTTAAACTGTCATCAGCTTTCCCCAATGGCACAATCAAGGCTGTTCAATCTGCTCAGTGGGATGATCAATTGGTGTGGAGTTTTGAAATCAGATATAACTATCTGCCCGCCTTGCCTATTGTGCAAAATTGGAGCGAAACCAGGCAACAGAAAAAAATATCTGCAAATAGAGAGGAGATAAGAGATAATCAGGCTGTTGTTTCCCTTCAAAAAGCAGCCACTAAGATCGATCCTGTTTTTGAGCACTACCGAAAAATCACAGAGAGTTATTATGAATTCAAGCATGATGATCTGATCACAATAGCTAAGGAATTTATCGACAAGTATCCTCAGAATACACTTGCCACAAATTCCCGCTATCTTTTAGCCGAAGTCTATTATAATCGAGATAGAATTGCAGAATCGGAAGAACTGCTGGACGCAGTTCTCATGGTAGAAAGCCCTATGGAGCCTTATGCTCTTTTTAAACAAGCTCAAATCTATGCAAAAACTTCAAGGCGATATCTGGCTATGGTAAATTTGAATCTCTTGATCA
>CAZRXY010000014.1:0-71980 GCA_964604155.1 uncultured Candidatus Cloacimonadota bacterium
CATAATTTTCTCCTTTACATAATATTCAGGAAAATTTAGTCTACCATTGTACTTAATTCAGGTTTGAATACCTAATGTGCTATTCAGACTTAAGTGGAAGGGGGGCTTAACATTGCGAACGAGCTTGCTGTCTCTATGGTTGGCCAAGCTTAATCCCCTTCCATTTTCCATAACCATATCCTGCCTTCTAATATCTGTGTGTCAATATACAATGGTTGATCATGCAAGCTGGCTGATCTCTTTCTTATTCTATTAGCTACTATTATTTCAGCAGAAGCCCTCGCAAAATTTCCTGATAACTACTGTAACTTAGTTTAAAAAAATATATACCTGAGGGAGCAGTTTCGCCGCTATTCATTTTACCATGCCAAATCAATTCATTTTTCCCACTCTGAGTAGAGATATTTTGCTCACGCCATACTCTCTGCCCTCTTACATTATAAATCTCCAGAGCAATTTTCTGCGGTTCGGCTAAATAACAGGAAATTTTTACACTTGGATTAAAGGGATTAGGAAACAGGTATGATGATCTACAAGTAATTTCCTCCGGTTCGCTCGAATTGAACTGGTATTCGTAACAACCCAGATCAAGAGTTGCTCCCGATATCCTTTGGTTGCCGGCTAAATCTGATTGCGGTAAATCTGTAAAATCCGGTATCTGTCCCATATCAAGGCCGGGTGAAAAGAAATTTAATTGATAATTATCCTCCAGATAGGGGTCTGCAAAAATATTATCGCCTTCTAATTCCTGATCTATATTATTCACACCATAATAATAAACCCGAGGTTCAAAAATTTCTCCCCCGATAAAGTATTCAGTAGCATTATCCCAGAGAATATTGTTATGCATCTTTGGTTTACTGAAATAATTTGTTATCGTACAGGACGGTGTCCAGATATCATCATTTATGGAAAAATTTTGTGTGAAAGTGTTATTTACCAGTATAGGATAAGAATATTCGTTATAGATCACGGCAGCGATCTGCAGAGAATAGTTTTCATAAAACAGGTTATTGATGATCTCTGGCTGGCTCATTGTACGGCAGGCAATAGCGCCGCCACGGTCTGCCACATTATTTCTGAATATGCAGTTTTCGATCCTGATTTTTGAAAAATTATTGATAGATAATGCACCACCCGCCTGGGCTGTATCGCCCGTCGCCTTGGCGTATTCCACAATCGCATAACGAAAGATAGAGCTGTCCTGATATGCCTTCGTGAAGGGAAATCTTATACCGTTCCAGGCAGAACGATGCGAACCATCAATCCCAAAATCATCTGGATCACTGGAAGTAAACAGCACTCTATTATCTGCTGTGCCCTCTGCCCGGATGCTGCCCTGCACCTCTAATTTATAATAACCGGCAAATTCCACTCTCACCCCGGGAGCTATCACAAGAACTGCATCCGCTATGATTGTGATATCACCGATAACGCGAATAGTGTCTGCCTGCCATAATGTATTATCAGAAATTTCACCAGATACTTCCTCCATCTCTCGAAGTATCTGTTGATAAGAAAAATTTCTCTCGCTTCCGCTTTTGCCATCTATTAGTCGGGCAGGAAAAATCCGGCAGCCATGACCAATAGCAGGAGAATCCGCTTGAAGACTGAAATCAAGATTAGCAGGATCATCAAATAAAGGGTCTTCACCAATTGTATTATTAAATTCCTGAAATCCGGCAGCCTGCCAGACAAAAGGCTCAAATCAACCATAATCACAGAGGATTGACACATGTCGAAGTAGATCGTAATTGAGATTCTCATCACTAAACCATGACCAGTTATCATGAAAATCCGGCAAGCCCCCCTGACCACTTACAGCCACATTTATTCCTGTAGGTATCCATTCCATGGAGAAACCTGTAAGATAATTATACTCGTCTCCTGTCTCGATAGAATTCGCAAAAATATTGTGATGTAATTCAATATCAGAACCTGTACCCATAAACCTGAAACAATAATCATCATTATTATAAAAGGTGCAATAACTCACGCTCCCCACCGGCTTTGCCAGATACAAGCCGCTCTCACCACGATAATGAATATCGCCATTGATTATTATGCAATCCTGAATATCGAGCCTGTTATTGCAATAAGATATTGATAGCTCAGCCCCATCAAGATCAAGTATCGCCCCGTTTCCTTCTATGAATACATCTTCACCCTCTCTCCCTTCCAGATGATTTGTCTGCGGATTAAGGCTTTTGCCTATCCATAATCCGCCGCTATATATCACGCCAGTCTCCAGAACCAGATAGCGATCATAATTTCCCTCAGGCTCAGACAAATCATAGGCTTCCTGCAAGCTTACTGCATTCAAACACATATTTATCAGAAATAAAAATATATAATTAAGAGCTTTTTCCATATATACCACCTGGCTTTTTATATATTTCTGCCAATATTTTGTCAAGAACAAAGGAAACCCAAAATTTCCTGCCCGGTTTTGTCTCAGATTTTCACAAAACTGTGGCAATACTTGTCACATGGTTATATCGTTAACTCCTTTAAAAAAACTCCCTGCTCGCTGCAATGCCCTCTATGACGCTATCAGAATTTTATTATATTTTTTTTTACGTTTGGTACCACTCTTGCTTTATAGTAAATGTTTTTAGTAATACCCCTCACAAAGGGTTGATCGGAGCAATCAATCCTAACTTCGTCGGGCAGGAAAATCTCCCAACCTTTCCTGCCCTCCCTTTTTATAAGAGCACCAGTTACTTTCCTGTAAAAACCCCGAAAGCATCACTGATTCCAGGCGGCAGCGTATTGTCTTATATTAAATTTTCGCTCCAGTCCTTTATCATTCATGTATCTTATTTTACCAAAGACAGCTCTTTCTTTCCAGGGATGATCATGCAGACCGTAACACCAGGCAATGCCGGCAAAGCTATTTGCATCCCTGCCATCGAGTTCATATTTATTATTCAGATAAATAGTCCT
Source organism: uncultured Candidatus Cloacimonadota bacterium (assembly GCA_964604155.1). Taxonomy (GTDB): domain Bacteria; phylum Cloacimonadota; class Cloacimonadia; order Cloacimonadales; family TCS61; genus Stygibacter. The sequence goes on from CAZRXY010000014.1 coordinate 2,947, forward strand.
CTCAAAAGCCTCCTGGGGAGATTTTGTCCATTCAATGATTTTTTTACCCCAATACATCCGCATATAGTTATGCATGAAGCCGGTTTTGAGCATTTCATTTTGTGCCGCATTCCAATAGATATCATGAGTATCAGCCTGTTCAAGCTGCCTGAGAGTATAAAGGTATTCCCGTTTGTCCTCAGCATGCAGTTTCAGGCTGATTTTAGCCCATCCCGGCACGGCATTTTCATATTTGTCATAATCGGGTGTGAACCAGACAAAATTGATTGCCAGTTCTCGCCGAATAATAAGCTGCTCAAGAAAGGCGTTTTTTGCAGCTTCAGGAACCTCTGCCGCCAAAATCTGCAGAGAAATATCCAGTGAAGATATCTGACCAAAATGCAGATACGGACTCAGGCATGATCTAATCTCCAGGCTTGGATCATTCGATTTTTCGTGATAGCCGGCAAGCTTGATATCTATGAATTTTGCCAGCAGTTTTTGAGCCTCTATATAGCCACCTTTGAATGGTAACTGGGATTCAGATGTGAAGCTATCCCGGATTTTGTCGAGAGACAGTGATTCCTTTGTCACTAAGGTATGATCTTTACTGCTTACCAGGGGGAAATTCTCTTGCAGCGGCATTAAATAATCATCCAGATACCGCTTTATCCTTGGACGCAAGGTGCGGGCACCGATCTCCGCTTTATCGGAGGCGACCGTAACCGGTACAATGGTATCGGTATTTATTATCCTGCTGGGGCAAGATATGTTTTTAAGAATGGCTTTTCGCCAGCTTCTCTGGATACTCAGCCAGCCCCTGTCCATAATCAGCATTTCCGCCCCGATAGCGAGTCTGGAGACTTCTTTTACTATATCTCCTTTTTTTATTATAAAGCCAATACGTTTTTCGGTAAGCCGGGCAAACACTTCTCTGATACCTTGCAGCATAAAGATATAATGCGCATTTTGTGCTTCCGGAAAATCTGTGAGCACAAAGCAGACCAGCAATGGCAGCCTTTGTTTATTTGCCTGATCTATGGCAAAATTCAGAGCTTGATTATATTCGGCTCTCTGAGCCTGCTGCATCCAATATAATATATAGCCTGGCATGAAAATATCCGCAATTTATCTGATGATCAGCAATTTTTTCTGTTCACAAGTCTTACCGGAATTCATTCGGTAAAAATACACTCCTGAAGCAACCGCCCGGTTTTGCCGGTCTTTTCCATCCCATCCGGTGAGATGTGAACCGGATGCAAGGCAATGCGAAACTAATTGGCGGATAAATTGCCCGCGGCTGTTATAGATATTTATCTCAACAAATGCCGGCTGAGCTATGGAAAAGGGAATATTGATCTGAATTCTATCATCACTGAAGTAGCCCGGATTAGGGTAGCATTGATGCAATGTAGTTATCGGGCAAAGATCATTATCATCATCTTCTCCCATCAAAGCTGTAAAAACTATGGCAGCAGAAGGCTCGCCTGTAATAGCATTGGCAGTAAAATTTATTTGCGGCTCAAAAGTGAATTCCTCTGCGTTATATGTCTTTAGCCGCAGCGTAAGTGGCTGATGCTCCAGATTTCCTCCTATCGTAAAATACCAGAATCCGGATTCTCCCAAATATAAACCCTCCCCGTGACATATTCCCGCATCATCAAAAAATGCTGCTTCGCAAACAGAAATATCTGCGATGTCATCAATAGATAATTCACCAAGCAGCGTCATATTATTCTCGAATCCAGCTGCCATTTGCCATTGCCTGTCATTACTAAACGTCCTGCGATCATAAGCTGAGGCTCTTTGCTCTCCATAAATCAATGTATCCGCCTGAGACATTTTTAGTTTGTAGCCCACTCGCGGCTCTACCATATCCAATTGACCTACCCACCCCCAGTTATCAAACCAGGTGCTTGAAACATGCTGAGCCTTCATCTGGATGGCATTAGGCTCAAGAGGAACCATAAAATCTGCAAGAGTATATGCCTCCTGAGGAAGGTGACCTATCCAGTTCCAGTCTGTAGTCAGCGGAACAGGCATATCAAGAGGAGCAGCTTGTCCCGTTACGGTAAATCCTTCATAAGCTTCTGACATCTTTAAAAGATACATCCTGCCGGCTTCCAGCTCAGATAATTGTCCCACCCAGCCCCAATTTTCAAACCAGGTAGTTGAAATATTCTGGCTCTTGATCTGCTCGGCATTGCTCTCCAGCTCCGCCAGAACACTTACAATCTGAGCATCCTCGGGAAGCGTGTTAAATGATATCCAGTTCCAGTTCTGAACCAGATCATAACTGGCTGTGAGGCAGATCCCATTAACTATCACGCAAATTGTATCTGTCACGCTGAATTCACCATCAGAAAGCCATATACTCACAAAATCCGTACCGGAAAAATCTGTAGGTGCTGTCAGCATAACCTGCATTCCATAAATTTCGTAGAGGATTTCTGCAGCCTCTATAGTGAGCATAAGTTCATCGCTATCTATATCTCCTCCATAAATGCTGATATCTATCGTGATGCTTTCATTTTGCTCAATTTCAATTTCAGCGGGTAAATCCAGCCAGGGCGGGTCATTTACCGGTTCCACTATCACCAAGGCTGTATCTTCTGCGGTAGCACGTCCCTGCCCGTCATCTAAGTAAAAAATCAATTCTTCCTCTCCATACCAGTCAGCTTCGGCATAAAAGGTTACAGACAGGCCATTTATCTCGGTGAAGATAAATTCACACTCACTTATCGATAGCAGAAGCTCATCATTATCAATATCATTAATGTATGGAGCAAGATTAATAGTAAGGCTTTCATCTTCCAGAAAGATAAAACTCTCAGGCAAATCTATCTCCGGCGCATCATTCACCGGCAGCACTTCTATAATGATCATATCTGTTGCTGTAGCTCGCAATTGCTGGTCACTTATGGTTATATTCACCTGCACCGAGCCAAACCAGTTTGCAGCAGCACTAAAAAATATCTCCAGACCGCTGAAGCTGTGAAATAGATTCTCCTCATTATAATCAACACTGCTTATAATCAGATCATCATTATCTATATCAAAGGCATAAGGCGAGATATCAAAATTCAGGCTTTCGTCTTCATTAAATGAAATATATTCCGGCAAATCCAGCACGGGTGGATCATTCACAGGGGTCACTATTATTATCACCTCAGCCTGAGCTATTGCCCGTCCCTGCATATCATCTACCGTAAATACCAGAACTTCCTCGCCAAACCAGTTTTCCAAAGCAGTTAAGGTCACAATATAATTATCAATCGAAGCAAATACATGTACTCCTCCGGAGACGGAAAGAAACAGCTGATCTCCATCAATATCAAAGATATAATCTGCAAAATCTATAGTAAGGCTCTCATCTTCGGCAAAAGTAAAACTATCAGGCAATTCTATCTCCGGGTCATCATTCACCGGCGACACTATTATGATCACTTCGTCCTCAGCTATTGCCCGCCCCTGCATATCATCTACCGTAAATACCAGAACTTCCTCACCAAACCAGTTTTCGTTAGCAGTTAAGGTCACAGCATAATTATCAATCGCAGCAAATACATTTACTCCACCGGAGACAGCCAGCACCAACTCATCTCCATCAATATCAAAGATATAATCTGCAAAATCTATAACAAGGCTCTCATCTTCGGCAAAAGTAAAACTCTCAGGCAATTCTATCTCCGGGCCATCATTCATCGGCGTAACTATTATAATCACTTCGTCCTCAGCAATTGCCCGATCCTGCATATCATCTACCGTGAATACCAGAACTTCCTCACCAAACCAGTTTTCCAAAGCAGTTAAGGTCACAGCATAATCATCAATCGCAGCAAATACATTTACTCCACCAGAGACGGAAAGCACCAGCTCATCTCCATCAATATCAAAGATATAATCTGCAAAATCTATTGTAAGGCTCTCATCTTCCGCAAAAGTGAAGCTTTCAGGCAGTTCGATCTCTGGAGGGTCATTTACTGGGGCTACCACTACGGTCACTTCATCCTGAACTATTGCTCGTCTTTGCTGATCACTTATCGTAATCATCACTTGAGTTGCTCCAAACCAGTTTTCCGCAGCACTAAGATAGATATCCATTTCACTGAAACTAATATATAGATTTTCTTCATCATAATCAACGCCGATTATTACGAGCTCATCATTATCGATATCAAAGGCATAAGGAGACAGATTATATATCAGGCTCTCATCTTCATTGAAAAAGATATATTCAGGTAATTCCAGAACCGGAGGATCATTAACTGGTAAAACTATGATGATCACTTCATCCTCAGCTATTGCCCGTCCCTGCTGGTCATCTACCGTAAATATCAGAACTTCCTCGCCAAACCAGTTTTCTGCTGCGGAAAAGCTAACCAAAAAGCCTTCTATCCCTGCAAATACATTTTCGCCTTCTAAAACCGAAAGTTCAAGCTCATCCCCCTCAATGTCATATATATAGGGGGCAAAATCTATTGTAAGGCTCTCATCTTCGGCAAAGGTAAAACTCTCGGGTAATTCGATAACCGGAGGATCATTCACGGATGCTACATTGACTAATACGCTATCTGTTACATGGATTTCATGTTCAGTATTTAGCAGATGGAAAAACAGCTCTTCGCTACCAAACCAATCGGCAGGTGGCAATATCTCCACACTGAAACCCGAGATTGATACTTCCAGATTGTTATTGCCGGAAACCGTCAAATCCAATTCATAACCGGCATTATTCTGGATATAATTAGAAAAATCTCTGATGAACAGCGTATCTTCAAAAAACGAGAAATTAGCAGGCAGATTTAATTGAGGCATTTCCAATACTTCAATGATAGTCACTAATATCTGATCCGTATCATAAAGCTCTCCGTCACTTAGGACAAATTCAAGCGATTCACTACCCGCAGAACCGGAAAATGTCACCAGATAATCTTCTATTTCCACATTGACAAATTCCGGGACACTAAGCAGTGTAAGCACCAGATATTCATCATCCACATCACTGCAGAAATTATAAAAATCCACTGTTAGTTCCGTATCTTCATAAAAACTGAATTCATCCGGCAAACTGAGCACCGGAGCATCATTCACCGGAATCACTTCTAATAAAACTGCATCAGAGGCTATAGCCCTTGAAGAATTATCTGTTATAGTAATAGTAACCACTACTGAACCGAACCAATCAGTTGCAGCACTAAAATGCAGCATCATTTCGTTAATTGTTGTATATAAATTAATTTCATCATATTCCACGCTCAAAATTTCCAGCTCGTCATTATCAATATCATAAGAATATAGAGATATATCAAATATCAGGTTCTCGTCTTCATTAAATGAAATATATTCCGGCAAATCCAGCACGGGTGGATCATTCACAGGGGTCACTATTATTGTCACTTCGTCCTCGGCAATTGCCCTCCCCTGCATATCATCTACCGTAAATACCAGAACTTCCTCGCCAAACCAGTTTTCGATAGCAGTTAAGGTCACAATATAATTATCAATCGCAGCAAATACATGTACTCCACTGGAGACGGAAAGCACCAGCTCATCTCCATCAATATCAAAGATATAATCTGCAAAATCTATAGTTAAGCTCTCATCTTCGGCAAAAGTAAAACTCTCCGGCAATTCTATCTCCGGGTCATCATTCACCGGCGTTACTATTATTGTCACTTCGTCCTCAGCAATTGCCCGACCCTGCATATCATCTACCGTAAATACCAGAACCTCCTCACCAAACCAGTTTTCCAAAGCAGTTAAGGTCACAATATAATTATCGATCGCAGCAAATACATTTACTCCGCCGGAGACGGAAAGCACCAGCTCATCTCCATCAATATCAAAGATATAATCTGCAAAATCTATAACAAGGCTCTCATCTTCGGCAAAAGTAAAACTATCAGGAAGATAAATTTCAGGCGGGTCATTCACACCGATGATATTGATAATAGTAGTCCCGGTTACCTCAGCACCACCCGCATCCGTGACATGCAGACTTATTTCGGTAGTGCCGAACCAGTTTTCCTGCGGGATCAGGTTAAAACAATAGTTGTCTATTATATCATCATCATCTCCATATAACGGCAGGAAATTGGGGGGATAGCCGGCAACCCCGCCAGGTATTGTCTGTACCTCCAAATCTATTGAATAAATGAGATTTTCACTTACATCATATATCATGAAATGCAAAGTCTCTATCTCTTCCGTGTAAACCTCAAAATTCGTATAATTAGTACTCCCCCACCTGTAGCCAATCCCGCGGCATTCATCACCGACAAAAGCCCCTATCACATCATCGCTGTCTATACCTGAGCCATTGATCATAACCCGCCCATAAACCGTCATTGAAAGCGGATATTCAACCGGCTGCCAGTTAATCTCGGCTTCTTCCATGGTAATATATTCACTAAGCTGCCACTCAAGCATGACATCATCTCCATCAATATCATAAATTCTGTCATTTAAATCAAGCACATATTCCGAATTTTCCAGCCAGCTCAATTCCTCAGGTAAATCCAAAAACGGTGGATCATTTACCGGTAGAAATATTACCTCCACAGAATCATTCGCGGTAAGTCCGGCTGGGTCATAAACAGTAAATTCCAGCACTTCAGAACCATTCCAATCCACGGGTGCACTAAAAGAAACCATATAACCGGAAATCTCCGCATTGATGTATTCTCCTGCTACGCTCAATTCCAAAATCAGCTCATCTCCATCTTCATCACTAATATACTGCATGAAATCAATAACAGCGGTTTCATCTTCATTCAATGTTATGTCCACAGGCAGATCTATCTGAGGTGCATGGTTACCAATAAGCACAATGATATCTAAGACATCCGAAACCGGGCTGTTGGATTGATCAAATACGTAAAAAGTAACACTTTCTGATCCACTCCATTCCGGTGATGAACTAAATTGTAGATTTTCGTAGATATTCTCATAATCACAATCTATCTCCAGATATGTGGGAAACCCCACCATCCCACCAGGATTACTGTTAACCTGATTCTCGCAGACCCAGACGCGATTGCTTGACGGGTCCCTGAGCCTGAATTGCATAGCCTCTACTACTTCACCCTGAACTGTCATACTGATATAGCTTCTGCCACCAGAAGGCTGCAAAGTGCTTATTCCACGGCATTCATCTTCCACAAACACACCCGCCTGATAGCTGAGCGGAGCTGCTTCTCCATCTATCTCCATATAGGCATACACATATGTAAATGAGTTATAAGCTGCCGCTATCCATTCTTCAGCCATGATCTCTATCATCACCTGCTCATTATCAGTCCAGGATATCCCCAAAAACTCATCATCCTCATCGTAGATAAAGGGCCTGATATCAAAAATATAATTCTCTGTATTATGGAATTCTACTGCAGCAGGCAGTGATATCTCCGGCGGTGCATTGGGGGCAATGCCTCCGGTAGCATTTATCTCGATAAAATTCGGCGGGTAGCCAATATCATGACCGGGCCAGCTCTGCACCGTCTCTTCTGCTTCATATATAATATTTGAACTTGATTCCCAAACCAAAAAATTGATTGTTTCTATAGATTCACCCTGTATGTTCAGCACGCCATATGACGAATTATTATACACAAATATCGTGGCTATTCCCCGGCATTCTTCCCCCACGAATGCTCCCAGTAAATCACCCGCGGAAGCACAAAGCCCATTTATCATCACTTCACAATATGCCACCGTACTATTTGTATAGACTACCGGCTGCCAGTCCGGCGTCCTTTCATCACCCCAGACAAATATAAGAATACTCAAAATAATCAAAATCAGTAAAATATGTTTTATCATTACTACCCCCTACACTTTCTTCTTTTTCCTGCTATCTTCTTTTCCCTTAACTCTCCTTCAGGTCAAGGTTTTTCATATCCCACCGGTATCATCCCATTTATTCATCTGAAAAAAAAATCACCCAAATAACCAATCAACAAATTTCAGCCAATTACCTGCTTTTATCCAATTCATCTCTTCCTCCCCCTGATAGAAAGCCTTTTATTACTGCTATAAAACACTTTAGACCACTCTTAACCGCTTTTCGTACCATTATAATATCCTTTGCACTGCATTACTGCATATTCTTCTCAGAAAAGCCACAAAAGTCCACCCAGGTTGAGCCACCCCTCCGCTAAATGGAGCCACCCATTCCTTGATGAGAGTCAACTAGCAAATTTTATTGTTAAACACATAATTTATTGACTTAAAATAATAGTAAACAAAACTGATCCAGTTCAGTGAAACGGAAGTAGGTTCTGCTGGAGAGCAACCTGCCAGGGATAGCTGAATACAAAATGGGTGGAGTGCGATCAATTTGTCGTACTCCCTTTTTTTATATACTCATTTTGGTAATGCCTTAAAAAAACTCAAAAATGTTCTTTTACATGTGGTTCTGGTTAGAATATTTAGTGGCTCTATATTAGCGGAGGGGTGGCTCAACTTGGAAATACAGGTAGCTCTATTTCATAATATTATTCATGTTGTCAAGGTCAACCATTCGCAATGGTGACGACCAATAACTTCATAAGTTCAATATTGCGAACTAACAAAAAAATTTCGGGGGTATGCCTGAATAAATCTTCTTATTGACACTATGGGACAGGTTATTTTTTTGTATCTTACATTCTGGAGACGGTGAAAAAAAAGAAAGTAGTATTATATATAGAGCGAAGTGAGGAAAAAGCATGAAAAACCCGATAGGTATCTTTGATTCAGGAGTAGGCGGTCTTACAGTGTACCGCGAGATACGGCGGCGTTTTCCCCATGAAGATATAGTATATTTTGGAGATACCGCCAGAGTGCCCTACGGTCCTAAATCGGCAGAAACCATCATCCAGTATTCCATCCAGAATGCGCGGTTTTTAATGCAGTGCCGGGCAAAGATCATAGTGGTAGCATGCAACACTGCTTCTTCGGTAGCTCTTAATACATTGCAGCAGCTCCTGCCGGTACCGGTGATAGGAGTTATCGAGCCGGGTGCCAGAACGGCAGTGGAGATCACAAAAACCGGGAAAATAGGGATCATCGGTACTTATGCCACTGTGAAGAGTAATGCCTATCAACTAGCGATCAAGGGAATCAATCCCGCTTTAGATGTAGTGGCACGAGCCTGTCCCCTGTTTGTTCCTTTAGTGGAAGAAGGCTGGGAAGATCATCCGGTCACGCATCAGATATCCAAAGAGTATCTCAGTGAATTTATGGAAGATAATTATGACACGATGATTCTGGGTTGCACGCATTACCCGATACTAAAGAGAACATTGAGCTCTGTAACCGGTGGTAAAATAAATTTGATAGACAGTGCCGAAGTGATAGCTTCCAGCCTGCAAAATGAGCTGCCGGAGAAGGAAACTGCCGGCACAGGACATAATTATTTTTATGTTTCAGATAATATTGAGCAGTTCAGGAAAATCGGTTCCCAGATAATCTCAGGCGATCTGCAAAATCTGCATAAGGCAACTCTGGGTGAATCATGGTATATAAATTTATAAATACAGGAGAATTATGACCAATGGCTAAGCACATTTTTGTTATCGGAGGAGTACTTTCGTCACTCGGAAAAGGTATCGCATCATCTTCCATAGGAGTATTAATGAAAGAGATGGGATACAATGTGATCATGCAAAAGCTTGATCCCTATATTAACGTAGACCCCGGCACAATGAGTCCCTTCCAGCATGGAGAAGTGTTTGTCACAGATGACGGAGCAGAAACTGATCTTGATCTGGGACATTATGAGCGGTTTATCGGTACACCTCTTTCGCATAAATCAAATGCCACTTCCGGTCAGATATATGAGCGTGTGATTCTGAAGGAGCGGCGGGGAGATTATCTGGGAAAAACCGTTCAGGTGATCCCGCATATCACCAATGAGATCAAATCGCTGATCCGGCAGATGAGTGATAATGAAGATGATATTGTAATCACGGAAATCGGGGGTACGGTGGGCGATATTGAGAGTCTTCCTTTTATGGAAGCGGTGCGTCAATTTGCCTTGAAAGAGGGACGGCATAACTGCGTATTCATCTTTCTCACCTATGTTCCCTTTATTAAGGCAGCGGGTGAGCTCAAAACCAAGCCTACGCAGCATGCGACCACAAAATTGCGTGAAATTGGTATCCAGCCGGACTTTTTGCTCTGCCGCAGCGAGAAACCATTCAGCCAGGAAGTTAAGGAAAAAATTGCTCTTTTCACCAATGTACCTGCTGATCACGTGATCAATGCTATTGATGTGGAAGTTCTTTATGAGGTACCCAAAGTTTACATGCAGGACGGCTTGCATAAGATGATCTGTAAACAGCTTCAGATAAAAGAAAGGCCAATAGATTTCAGTGCCTGGGATAAATTAATAGATAACATAAAGAATCCCGATAAAGATGTAACGATAGCGGTATGCGGAAAATACGTAGAGCATCGGGATGCCTATAAGAGCGTGGAAGCGGCATTGATCCACGGGGCGGCAGCTCATAAGGCACGTCTTGATATCCGGTGGGTAGATTCCGAGAAGACAAATACAGACGAAAAGATCCTTGAGACACTTGAAGGAGCAGACGGCATATTGATCCCCGGAGGTTTTGGTATCAGAGGAATCAATGGTAAAATAGCCATTACCCAATATGCGAGGATAAATAACATACCTTTTTTTGGTATCTGCCTGGGAATGCAGGTGGCAGTGATAGAATTTGCCAAACATGCCTGCGGGCTGGAGGAGGCATACAGCACGGAATTTGATGAGCATTGTGAACATCCCGTAATCAGCCTGCTGGATGATCAGCAGGATTTGGCATTGATGGGTGGCACTATGCGATTAGGCTCATGGATATGTGAGGTCAAGGAAAATACTCTCGCCTGGAGTATCTATAAAGAGAAAGTTATTAATGAACGGCATCGTCACCGCTATGAATTTAATAGCAGTTATACAGATATTTTTCAGAAAAACGGCATGATTATTTCCGGTTCTACCCTGAATGGCTTTCTCTGCGAAATAGTGGAAATACCATCTCATCCATTCTTTATAGGAGTGCAATTTCATCCGGAATTCAAGAGCCGTCCGCAGAAACCGCACCCGATCTTTGACAGTTTCATCAAAGCTGCTCTTGCTGTTCATTATTCCGAGAAGAAAGAGGTAAGTGATAATAAGTGATAGCTGAAGCTTTTTATACCCGTTATGCACTCGATTATTTTCGCAGGCTTGCCTTGGAAAACATGGCATCGGGGATAGCGGCATCCGGTTCTATACTGTCAATTTTCAAGAGAGTGCCTTCACCTTTGGTATTCAGTACGTCTTTGTAAAAAATTTCATAAGGATAATAACGGTTCTGGATTTTTCTGATATCCGAGAGTTCTACTCTTTTCAGAAGAGTACCGCTTTCACCATATAGCTCTTCTTTGAGCGGGAGATAAATCTGCTTATCTACCCAGATCTGGCGCTGGTAGTAGGCAACATCTTTATCTTTGGCTGTAAGTAGCAGGATCAGGCAATCCTTGTCCTGATAAGTTTCCTCTCCAGTGATCCTGCCATCATATTTTTCTACGTAGATCATCTCCTCCATAAAGTCTTCATAGGAAAGGTCTGAGCCATTAACGGATTGCCGGAGCAGGTGACCGGACATCTGGATGATCCTATCGCTGTTTTTATCGTATATCCATAATTTATCCTCGAGTTTGAGCATTTTATTACCTGCTTCGCGGGGCGGAGAAAGATATTCTGTGAAAGAATCCTGCGAACCGCGGGAATATGATCTGGTGCCTATCTCCCTGGTGCCGCGACTGCCTTTTATGATCATTCTGGCTTCTATTATCTGGCTGTCGCTATAAAGATTAGCATCGAGCTTTTTTAAAACGTCCAAAGCTTCATCAGCTATGAGAATGCCGGTGAGCAAAAGCATGACAAAGATCAAAATTATCATTTTCATCTGCAACTCCTAATTTTCTAATTCTTTAAATAGAGAGGCTGTATTTCTTCTGAATATCGCTGTGCCGGCAAAGGCTGCTCCCAGAATAGTGGCAAAAAATCCAGGAATAAAGCCAATCACATAGCTGAACCAATTAACTTCTGCCGAGATATCCGGGGTGAGAATTATGGTGGCATTTGCCAGATAATGGCTCATGTCAAAGGGATGTGATTCCAAATAATAGCCGGCTGCCACCCCACCAATAGTACCAATCACCGAGCCAATAAAGCCAATAACAATGGCTTCCAGAATTAAGCTGCCATAGATATGAAATGCTTTTTCTCCTATAGCCAATCGCAAACCCATCTCGCCATAACGCCTGATGCCGTTTATTAAACCCAGATTCCATAATACCAGACCCATAATGAAGACAAAGAAGATAATAATGACAAATGAGGCACTTCGCAACCATAATAAAGTGGATTCCATATCTCCCTGGATGTGAACCGGCAGCATGGTAAGTGAAAATTCATCTTCCGGATTAGTGTAATCTCTCCCAAAATCTGCTGAGATTCTTATAGCATCATCCCAGTGGTAATCATCGTCTTTGTACATTCCCAGAATTTCACCAGCACCATCTTCCATATCAAGCAGCAATCTTGCCTGGCTGATATCCATGAGAATCATTCCTCTATCAAGGGCAGGTATGCCGAATTCCACGACGGCAGAAACACTGTAATTACCTATTGCCATACCTCCATATATGGTTGATGTTATCAGGCTCACCTCGTCGCCAAGATAAATTCCGAGTTTTTTGTATAAACCGGTGCTGAGAATAATCTCATTCCCTCCTACGGGCAGATTGCCGAGGCGGACGGCATCTTTGAGATTAAGAAGCTCATGCTCCTGTGAATCTCCCAGTAAATCTACCGCCATCACGGCACTTTCGCCCTGGATAAGGGTTTCTCCATCTTCATCCGGAACATCTACCAGTCCCGCAAACTGAACTCGTGGCAGCCAATAAAGATGAGGATAATCTTTATTGAGATTATCAAGAAGTTCCTCAGCATCAAGCAGACAGAGCTCGTAGGGCTTTTGATCAAGTTCTTCAGCATAGGCAGAAGTGACTACCTTTAGATGCCCGGTATCAAATCTGGCACTGCTATCTATGGCTATTTTTTCGTAACCTCTTATGAATGAGTAATATAAGGAAGTCACGAGCACTCCGGTGGCGATGATGATTATGGGGAGCAGGCTGCGAGTTTTATCACGCAGGATACCTTTAAGTATAAATTTAAACATTCCTGCCTCCTCTGGTGATCTTTCCCCGCAGAGCATCAACGGGTAGCAGCCTGGAGATCGTTCTCACGGGGAGATAGCTCACAAAAGTGATAATGATCATTACGATGATAATCGTTATAATAGCCAGGCTAAAGGTGTAATGCGGATACATGGCATTAAGGAAGCCATCCATACCGTAACTATCCATCATCTCGGGAAGCTGAAAGCCGGTTTTTTGAAACCAGAGGAGCAGCGGCGTGCCCCACACGGCACCCAAAGCAACAGCCAGAACTCCAGAAAGGATACCTTCGAGCGTGAATATCCACATGATCTGACCACGCCGCATACCCAGAGCCATCATCATACCCACTTCTTTTCTCCGCTTGAATAAGGCTAATACCTGAGTATCGAAAACGGCAATCATAGCCAGAAACAAGAGAATGATATAGATAAAAACACCACCGGCTAATTCTGTGGCTAATATTGCCCGGAATTCTGCCAGTAAGTCATCCTGGGTCTTAAAGATAAAATTTTGAGAAGAGATGCTCACAGGCTGTGAGATAGAAAAATAATTAACTTCATCATTGAGATGAAGCATTTGCCGTAATTGCTGAATTCCCAGCCAGACCTGATTTTGGTCTATAGATTGCACGGTAGTCTGAAAAATGTGCACAATATCAAATTCACCCGCATCAAAGGCACCATCAGCGTCACGCCAGCGAAGCATTAATTTATCTCCCACCTGCAAGTCATGTTTTTTTGCAGTACGTGAGCCCAGCATCATTTTGTTTACACCAGGCTCATACTTAAGCATCCGGGTAGGTAATTCCAGAAATTCCTGTTCTTCTTCTACACCTTTGAGCATGATATTTTTCATCCTGCCCTGGGGATAGATTACACCCTGGTCAACGATGAATTCCACAGCCATCCCGTCTGGTACTTCATCCGGCAGAGGTGCTCTGCTTTTTTCAAAACTAAATGGGTCGTAGGGGTCATAATCAGCGTGCCAATACTGTCCCTGCCCGATATGCCATTTGATCATTCCTGTTTCGGCATCTCTCTGCCAGCCGATGAATAAGCCGTGAAATCCCACAATAGCAACGAGAACTACGGAGATAATAAAGACATTCAGCCAGGAGCGGAAGCCACCACCTGCAATATTTCTCCAGGCTAATTTTAATAACACCTTGCTCTCCTTCAGACTTTGCCGTCTGCGAAATCTCCGGGAGGTACTTCGCTATTAACCATGATCTCGTCATCTGCAATAGCACCATCTATAAGCGTGATCTTTCTTTTTAGATACTTGATCACCTTGGCATCATGCGTGCTGAAGATAAAAGTAGTTTGCAGCTTATCATTAAGATCAAGCATTGTTCTGAGGATGTGGTGCGAGTTTTCTGCATCGAGATTTGCCGTGGGCTCATCTGCCAGAATGATGGGAGGTTTTTTTACAATAGCTCTGGCAATTGCCACCCGCTGGCATTCGCCGCCAGAAAGCATTGCCGGTCTGCTATTCCTCTTATCCTGCAAACCAAGCCATTCCAGAGCAGAATTAACCATTAGCTGACGCGTGCCGGCAGGGATTTTGAGAAGTAAAAGCGGAAATTCCACATTTTCATATACGGTATATACGGGCAAAAGATTATAGGTCTGAAATATGAAGCCGATCTGCTCACTGCGAAGCCTGGCTGAATCTGTGCTGCTTAACGAGCTCACTTCTGTGCCCATCACCATCACCTGCCCTTGGGATTGGACATCTAATGAGCCAATGATATTGAGCAGCGTTGTTTTTCCAGAACCACTGGGACCTACAATGCCTGCGAATTCTCCCTTGTCTATCTGCAGGCTGATGCCTTTGAGAGCAGTGAATTTTCCACCACCCACCGGATAATGCTTGCTCATGTCTTGGATCTCGATAAGTTTTTCCATCACTTCCCCTAATAATTTATTTGAAGTAATAATTCTACAGATTTTTGTGAGGTTGCACCCAGGTATTCCTGCCCGGCTAGATCTGCCTTGGTATAGCTGAGATTAAGATAGATGCTGAGAAAATTATATGCCATATTATAGGAGGCATAGTAAAAAGTATTTCCATCTCTGTGATCATAACCCGCCAGGAAAAGGATTTTGTCATAAAGATTAAGCGGGTAATCTGCTCCGAGCACCGTGATATTTGAAGTTTCAACGGGATTTTGCCAGAAAGAATCCTCCGCTCTGTGATACTGATGCTCTGCCAAGATATGCAACCCGCTGCCCAGATTTAAAGTGTAATCACTGCCGATTGTATAGAGCTGCCAGTAAAGAGGCAGATATTCCACCTCTTCATAAAGGGAGATGCTGCTTTCCAGCCATAATCCAATTCCAATATCCCAACGGGCATCTACACCTATTCTTTTTTCATACGAGCTACTATAGACCTTGTGATCTTCATCACGCAGGCTGGAACTTTCCAAGCCGCGAGTGTGATAACTTAAGCCCAAATCCCCTGCAAGTACTGACAATTGAATTCTACCTCCCATTTCAAGGGATTCTTTGCTGCTGGCAATAAGCTCCTGCCCCTTTTTACCTGCGTCATTATAGATCACCCAAAACCAGTAATTTACGCTTTCAAGCGTGTAGTAACGCGCCAGCATACTCCATACGCCCTCAGTCTGCCGGCGTGGATCAAGATTGTTTATCCTGTCGAACCAGGCGAGACTGCGGAGATAAGAAGCGGGACCAAAATTTATCTTCTGCAAACCGAAGCGGATTTCGGACTGCTCGGTGGAAGAGCGGAGCCAGAAACGATATAGCCTCAGCAGGAAATCCAGGCTGTAATCCTTGTCACTATATTCTGCAATACCACTGGTCATGAGCTTGATATTGCCATCAATCTCTATATTCCCGCTGCGAGCAAGCAATTTCTGCAATGATGGATAGTACTCAAGTTTGAGCCGGGCGGCATCATTTTGTGACCTGGTATAATCGGCTGCGAGATAGATATCATGCCAAAGCTGCCAGGCAGAAAGATTAGATATAAAAAGGGCAAAGAGTAAAATGATAAGTAGCTTTTTCATCTTGGTCTTATGCCATCTAAGATTATATTCAATACTGCCACGATTAAAGAAGCAATATCTGGATAATACTTCTGCAGATCAGGATCATTTATAAAATATTCCAGCTTGATGGATAATTCATACAGGAAACCGGGAGCATAATCACTATTAAGCCTGCCGCCTGACTGCTCTTTTTTAAAGATAGCTATAGTTTCTGCGGCTAGTTCCTTTCGCATACCCATCAATATCTTTTTATAATCCGGATCATTCATAAGATCATGCAATAGTATATCACCCCATAACTGCGCAATATCAGATTTTAATTTGATGATTTCACTCCACTTGATCATGAGATTATCATCTTTACGCAAGATGTCCATGGCAGATTGCGCCTGCCTCTGCAAAATAAGCTCCATTATCTGGCTCTTACTGCTGAAATAGCGATAGAGAGTGGTTCGCGAGATTCCCGCATTCCCGGCAATCTCAGACATGCTCACCCGCCTGATACCAAACCTCCGGAACTGCCGAAAGGCAATGGCGATAATTCTCTCTTGAACATCTAATCTCGATACTTCATCCACAATAACTCTCCCTACGATCACTCATCTATTTTTATGGCACACATTCCTCCTTAAAGGACATATATTGTCAAGTTTATTTTATCTTGTAAACCTGGCATCCCCCTGATTTTTAATTATAAAGTGTACTGGCTCTGACCGCCGGAATCGAATCAATTAAAATTTCATTGAAAAAAGTGAGATGTTTACCGATCATTTTATTTAGGTAAGCCGTTCCTGTTTTGGGGGCAGGAACGGCTTTCAGTCTGCTATCCGGTTTGGATAATATTTAGTTGGAGATTATCATCAATATTAATAGTCGAGCCGGATTTGGCTTTGTTTTCCAAAAGGAGCAGGGAGAGAGGATTTTCGAGTCTATGCTGGATCACTCTTTTGAGTGGTCTGGCTCCGAATAGTGGGTCATAGCCTAATTCCGTGATTTCATCGAGAGCTCCATCGGAGAATTTGAGAGCGATGTTCTGGCGTTTGAGTTTTTCCACGAGATAGCCCAGATGGATTTCTACAATCTGCCTTATCTGCTTTTTTTCCAATCTATGGAAAATGATGATCTCATCAAGACGGTTCAGGAATTCTGGTTTAAAGTGCTGCTGCAGGAGCTGCTGTAACTGGGGGCGGATGGGTTCAAGATCGTTTTGTCCCTGGTCATAGATCATTTGCGAGCCAATATTGGAAGTCATAATAATCACCGTATTTTTAAAATCTACAGTTCTGCCTTTGCTATCTGTGAGTCTGCCGTCATCAAGGATTTGAAGCAGGATATTAAAGACATCCTGATGAGCCTTTTCTATTTCATCAAAGAGGATAATACTGTAGGGCTGGCGGCGGATAGATTCTGTGAGATAACCGCCTTCATCATAGCCCACATAGCCGGGAGGAGCACCCACCAGACGGGAAACGGCATGCTTTTCCATATACTCACTCATATCAATCCTGATGATAGCTTTCTGGGAATCAAAAAGGTATTCAGCAAGAGCTTTTGCGAGCTCAGTTTTTCCTACTCCGGTGGGACCCATAAAGATAAAAGAACCAATAGGTCTGCTTACATCCGAGAGACCGCTTCTGCTGCGTCTGATGGCGTTTGAGACAGCAGCAATACCTTCTTTTTGCCCAATAATCCTTTTTGAGAGGACATCTTCCATTTTCACCAGTTTATCGAGTTCGCTTTGCACGAGTTTAGAGACTGGGATTCCAGTCCATTTAGAGACGATATGGGCAATGTTTTCTTCATCGACCTCTTCTTTGAGCAGGCGTTCAGATTCGGGGATTTTCTGAATTGTTTCTTTGAGCGCTTCCTGTTCTTTGATCTTTGAAGCTAAGGTGCCATATTTAATCTGGGCAACACGTTCAAGATTGCCTTCGCGTTCAGCTTTTTCGGAATCTGATTTCAGGTGCTCTATTTCCTGATTGATGCTGCTGAGTCTCTGGTGAAGATTTTTTTCGTGTTCCCAACGGGTAGTGAGGAGATTAAGTTTTTCCTTGAGGTGGGCAATTTCTTTTTTAATTATATCCAGCCGCTGTTTACTTAATTCATTATCATCTTTCTCTACCGAGAATCGTTCAATTTCTAATTGGCGGAGTCTGCGCTCGGTTTCATCGATATCTTCCGGGCGGGAATTAATCTCCATGCGTAAACGGGCACAGGCTTCATCAACCAGGTCTATCGCTTTATCCGGCAGAAATCTATCACTGATATACCGATCAGACATAGCTACGGCACTTACCAAGGCACTATCAGTAATTTGAACCCCATGATGGACCTCATATTTATCTTTGATACCTCGCAGGATGGAAATGGTATCTGAGAGAGAGGGTTCTTTCACGTGAACAGGCTGGAATCTTCTTTCCAAAGCAGCATCTTTTTCTATGTACTTGCGATATTCATCCAAAGTAGTAGCACCCACACAATGCAGGGTGCCCCTTGCCAAAGCCGGCTTGAGCATATTGGAAGCATCAATGGCACCTTCGGCAGCACCTGCCCCGACTACCGTATGGATTTCATCTATGAAAAGTATATAATGACCTTCTGCTTTCTCCACTTCTTTAAGGACAGCTTTGAGCCTGTCTTCAAATTCACCCCTGAATTTGGCACCTGCCAGGAGAGAGCCCATATCGAGCTCGAGCACTTCTTTTTCCTTGAGGTTTTCGGGCACATCCTGATTGACAATACGGTGGGCAAGCCCTTCCACAATAGCAGTTTTTCCCACTCCGGGCTCACCAATAAGTACCGGATTGTTCTTTCGGCGTCTGGAAAGAGATTGAATGGTGCGTCTTATCTCCTCATCACGCCCGATCACGGGGTCCAGCCTGCCTTCGGCTGCTAAACGAGTGAGATTACGAGTGTATTTATCCAGTACCTGATACTTAGCCTCAGGATTATCATCACTCACTCGCTGATTGCCCCTTAGTTCCTTGAGAGCAGCCAATAAATCATTCTTACCCGGCAATATGCTGCGTAAGTCATTGGACAGCTTACCCTTTTCCACAATAGCAAGAAAGAGGTGCTCTACACTGATATACTCGTCCTGAAGCTGCTTTGACAGCTTTTCTGCCTGCTGTAATACAGCATTTAGTTCACTACCTATGCCTGTCTGGTAACTGCCGCTCACCTTTGGCATGGATTCCTGCTCTTTTTGGAGGGCAGCCTCAAGCCTGTTTATATTCACTCCGGATTTTTGCAATAAAGCCCGGATAAAACTATCCTCCATATCAAGCATGGCGGCAAGCAGGTGAATGCTGCGAATCTCCTGATCACCATTTTGCTGAGCAATTTGAAGAGAAAGCTCTACAGCCTCTCTTGCCTTGATCGTAAATCTGCTCATATTCATACCTTCACCTCCTGCGGGAGAAATTATTAGCACTCCCGAACATCTACTGCTAAAAAATAATTTTTTAATCTGTGATGTCAAGTTAATATTTGACAACCTGAATGAAAATAATTAAATTTGCTCGCAGTTAATATCGCGATGTAAAACATAATGGAGGTTATGATGAAGCGGGTAGCGTTTTTAATTTTAGTACTGAGCATTAGTTTATTTCTCTGTAGTGAAGATGTGGAATTTCACTTGAACATGAATTATCAGATATCTGCGGGCAATTTTGATCCGGCAATTGATTTTGTCGATGTGGCGGGTAATTTTAATGAGTGGGGAGCAACCCCGATCACGGGGACAGACCCTGACGAAGACGGTATATATACGTTATTAGTGGAGAATTTGGAAATTGGCTTTGTTTGCGAATACAAATTCAGGATAAATGGGAGCTGGAATAATTCAGAATTTCCGGGTGGTGGGGCAAACCGCAGCTATACCGTGGTAGCGGGTGAGAACATAGTCGAGCACTGGTATAATGACGAGATTCTTCCCAGCATATATGTAGATATCATATTTAATATCATAGATGGAACTCAGAACTATGCGGATATCAAGTTTAAGAGTTCATTTGATGAATGGGTTTTGCATGCGATGGCAGATGACGGCGAATTTCCTGATGAAGAGGCAGGAGATCATATCTGGAGCGTTCTGGTGCAGGATATACCCGATGGCACTCATACCTGGGGTGCGATAGAAGATGATGGCTCGCAGTGGGGTATTTGGCTGATCGAAGGAGATGATCTGGAATTTTCTGTAGATGATGAGGGTAATGTAAGCGGACAGACAGTTTACTTTGTTGATCCGGGCTCTACGCAGGATGTTACGGTGACCTTTCAATTAGATGTATCACTAATGCAAAATGTGGGAGAGATCACAGTAGCGGGAACATTTAATAACTGGAATATCACGCAGTCTATACTGGAAGACCCTGATCAAGATGATATTTATACTATAGACATCCTGATCCCGAGTGGTTCTCAGCTTAATCAGCAATATAAATACTTGAACGACGGCAGCTATGAAGATATCGATAATCGCTCTTTTATACTGGATGACACAATCGATGAGCAGGTATTGCCGATAGATTACTTTGATAACCTAAATCCGGCAGATTTTATTGAAGAGAATATGATCCTTACAACATATGTGGATATGGAGGAAACAGAATTTGATTCTGTGGCAATATGCGGTAATGTTGCGCCACTTGACTGGGATTTTGCCGCTCACAATAATCCTCTTACCTGGCATGAAGGAACGATCTGGACAATAGAGCTGGAATTTTTACAGGGTTCATATCGTTATCTTAATTTTAAATTTGCCACTGATGGCGAGGATTTGGAATCCGGCTATAATGAGAATCACACTGTTACGCTTGATGAGGCATTAGGGCATCAGACAGCCTGGTGTGTGTACGGCGAGATGGGTCCTACTTCCAAAACTGATGATGCAAATCTATCACCAGCATTTTTGAGAATTGTGAATTATCCCAATCCGTTTAATCCTGAGACAATAATTTCATTTTCAATTCCGGAAAGTATAAATTTCACCGAGGTGGCGATTTATAATGTGAAAGGTCAGAAAATCAGGACATTGATCAGGGAAAGATTATCTCCGGGGGAACATAAGGTTTTGTGGGATGGAAAAGACAATCTGGATCACCCCTGTGCAACAGGAATATATTTCTGCCTTATTAAAGCAGGTTCACAGATTGATTCACATAAAATGATTTTGATCAAATAAATATAATCATTTAGCCGCAGATTACCGGCAGAAATCCTGGTAATCTGCGGCTTTTTTATTAGGATACGCATTGCTTGACCAGGAGATTTCTCAGCAGCTCACCACTTTTCCAATTTGCCGGACTGATAGGTTTTTTGTAACAATAAAATTACACAGGCTACCCCGGAAAAATTTGATATTACTTTGAAAAGGGCATAACAATAAGAGCCATGTGTGAAACCCGTGGCTATTATAGTATCATTCCTGTAGGGTGATTTATGAACCATTAAATAAAAATATTTCGGGGGTATGCAAGAATTTATGATTTCTGCTTGACACGAAAATAGGTGCTATAGTTTTTAAGAATGCTAAGAAAGTGGCATTGTGCCTGAGAATAAAAAAAAGCCTGGAGGCTGTTTGGAATGCAGTTGGAAAAATAATGCAGAGTTTGCAGGAGTCCTGTTTACACAGGCAGCATCTATTGAACTGTAATCCATGCTGTGAGATCAAAGATGAAAAATAATAATAATAAAATATGAGGACAAAATGGGAGAAGAAAAGAAGATAGGGATTTTTCTCTGCCAGTGCGGTGGTAATATTTCCAAGACAATCGATTTAGAGGCAGTTCAGCATCATCTGGAAAACAGGCAAGATGTATCTGTGGTTCAGATTCACAGTAATATGTGTTCCGGTGCGGGGCAGAAATTGATCATGGAAGAAGTTAAGGAAAAGGGCTTGAATCGCGTAGTGATAGCGTCCTGTTCGCCTCATTTTCATGAAAAGACCTTTCAAGGCACAATGGAGAAATCTGGGTTAAACCCATTTGTAATGGAGCTGGTTAACCTGCGTGAGCATTGTTCCTGGCCCTATAAGGACAGGCCTGAAGAAGCTACAAACAAAGCCAAGGATTTGGTAGTGGCGTCTCTTAATAAGGTGCGTGAGGACTACAATTTATCCAAAAAGAAGATACAGATGGGTAAACGAGTTCTGGTGATAGGTGGAGGAATAGCCGGCATCCAGGCATCACTTGATTTGGCAGCTACCGGGAATCAAGTATATCTGGTGGAAAAAGAGCCTACGATTGGTGGCAAGATGGCAATACTCACTAAGACTTTTCCCACGGAAGATTGTTCTGCCTGCATCATATCTCCCAAGATGGCAGCGGCTCAGGATGATCCAAATATCACATTATTAACAAATACTGAAATAGTGAGCACGGTGGGTCACAGACTGCATTTTGAGATCACAGTAGAAAAGAAGCCACGTTATATAAACCCGGAGATAGATATGGATCAATGCCTGATCTGCGAAAAATGCGTGCAGGAATGCCCGGTGAGTGCACCTAATAAATGGGAGCAAGGAATAATGGACCGCAAAGCTATCTATATTCCTGCGGCTCTGGCAATTCCTTTCAGATATTTGATAGATGAATCAGTTTGCCTGCATTTTGTGGACGGCTCTTGTAACATATGCGAAACGGTATGCCCGCAACAGGTAATAGATTTTTCGCAGAAGCCGGAAAAAATCCAATTCACAGTCGATAATATCATTGTAGCTACAGGATATGACACGATCGAGCCTTCAGAGAAGCCCATGTTCGGCTATGACAAGCTGAAAAACGTGGTGACAGGGCTGGAAATGGAAAGAATAGTTGACCACATTACAGAGACCCCGCCACCGCGGGAAGTGGGCAATAGAGTAGCATTTATCCAGTGCGTGGGTTCGCGTGATGAGCAAACCGGCAGAGAATACTGCTCCAGAGTTTGCTGTATGTATGCTGTAAAGCTGGCATCACTTTTGAAGCAGGCAAAGCCTGAGAAGGATATCTATATTTTCTACACCGATATCAGAGCCTATGGCAAGGGATTTGAGGAGTACTATAAACGGGCTCAGCAATTAGGTATAAAATTTATTCGTGGTAAAGTAGCAGAATTGCGAGGCGTGGCAGAAAGTGATAAGGTGCTATTGAAAGCAGAAGACACATTGTCACGTCAATTAATAGAAAGTGAATTTGATTTAGTAGTTCTTTCCACAGGGCTAAAACCCAATGATTCTACGGAAAAAATTGTGAATTTCCTAAAATTAACAAAAAGCTCGGACGGATTTTTACAGGAAGCACATCCCAAGTTCAAGCCGGTAGACACCAATATAGAAGGTGTGTTTATCTGTGGTGTAGCACAAGGACCAAAGGATATACCGGATACAGTAGCCCAGGCAAGTGCGGCGGCAGCAAGAGTGATGGTTACATTGGCACAGAAAGAATTTGATGTAGACCCGCAGCTTGCCTTTGTGAAGGCAGCGTTATGTGATGGATGTGGAAAGTGCATTTCAGCCTGCCCCAAGGATGCGCTGGTAATGAAAAGCAATAAAGCAGAAGTAGTGGAAGCCCTCTGCGTGGGCTGTGGTGCCTGTTTACCCGTGTGCCCCATGGAAGCCATAGATTTTCATAACAGCTCGAACCTGCAGATGTATGCCACCATAGACGGGATACTGGAAGGCAAGCAGGAAGGTGAAACACGGATATTGATATTTGCGGATAATACCTGTACATACAGACTGGCAGATGCTTTGGGCATTAGAAAAATGAAATATGATATTGATACCAGGATAATCAGAGTGCCCAGTGCGGCGAGGATTTCTTCCAGACTGCTCACCTATTCCTTCAAAAAAGGGGCAGATCTGGTGATTTTGGGTGATTGTCCTGAAGCCAGTTCACTCTATCCCTGGAGCAAACGTGTTACCGAAAATACGATAAAAGAAGCAAGTGAGAAATTGCAAAATGCTGGCATCGCCGATGAGCGGATATATTTTTCTGAATTTACAGCCGGAGACTTGCAGAAATTTATGGGATTGGTTAATGATTTGGCGGCAAAAGTGAAATCTACCGAGGCAATTAGCCAGGAACAGCGCAGCAGATTATAGTGAGGATAAAAATATGGCAAAGAAGATAGTTTTTGATGAAAAGACCCTGGCATTTCAACGCAGGATTGAGGACCTAAGTGGTCAGAATACTGCCTTATGCGATCAATGTGGCACCTGTACAGGCGGCTGTCCCTTTATTGAAGAAATGGATATCACACCATCACAATTAATGCGCCAGGTGATGATGGGGCAGGAAGATGTTCTCCAGTGCGATACGCTTTGGATTTGTGCCACCTGTAATACCTGCACAGTCCGCTGTCCGCGCAAACTTGATGTTTCTAAAATAGCAGAAGCGTTGCGACAGGTGAAATTGCGAGACGAGATAAATAATCTTGATTTAAATAATCTTTCTAAAGAAGAATTACGGGAGCTTCCGCAGATTGCTCTGATAGCGGCAATAAGAAAATTGAGTTCATAGCGGTTTGATAAAACCTGTTTTTTTATGAAAGTTAATAATATATAAGGAGAGATAAAAGTGAAAATACCATATTTTCCTGGTTGTTCATTAAAAACCTATGGTAGCGGATTTGAAAAATCAGCCATTGTTTCAGGTAAATTTCTCGATATAGAATTTGTGGAGCTTACCCGCTGGAACTGCTGCGGAGTGGTATCCTCTCTCACCAGCGATGATCTGATGCATCATCTGGCACCGGTGCGGAATATGATCCGCGCTCTGGAGATGCAGGACGAAGGGCTGGTGGATACCGGCAAAAAGCTGCTGACGCTATGCTCTATGTGCCTGAATACCCTAAAGCGATCAAACCTGAAAGTGCAGCAGAATCCTGAAGACCTTGGCACTATAAATGATTTTATGTATAAAGAAGATAAGAAATATGATGGCAGTGTGGACATAGTACATTTTCTGGAAGTTTTAAAGGAATACGGTTTTGAAAATATTACGGAAAAAGTGAAATTGCCCCTGGAAGGATTGCGTGTAGCACCGTATTATGGCTGTATGCTGATCCGCCCGAAGGAAGTGGGAATAGATGATGCAGAAGAACCGGTAATCATGGAAGATTTTATAAAATCATTATCGGCAGAACCCATCAACTGGCATTCTCGCAAAACCTGCTGTGGCAGCTATCTTACTGTGAGTAAGAAAGATCTGGTAATGAAACTAAATCGGCGGATACTGGAAGATGCCTCCGCACATGGAGCCGATGTGATTATAACAAGCTGCCCCCTGTGTGCTCATAACCTTGACAGTTTCCAAGAAGAAATAATCACACTTGACCCCGGATTCAAGGCTGTGCCTGTTTTGTACTTTACTCAATTATTAGAAATAGCTCTCTCAGGCGAAGCAACTAATCTCGATTTTAAGAATCATAAAGTAGACCCACTTGGTGTTATTAATGAAAAAATATTTAAAAAATAAAAAACTATTACTTATTTAGTGTAAGGAGGTTATCTACAATGGCAGTGGAGCAAAAGATGGTTACCGTTTACATAATGGGAGAATCCTACCAGGTGCCGGAAGGATCAACGATTATCATGGCATGGGAATATGCCGGATTTCAATTAAAAAAGGGACTTGGTTGCCGGGAAGGATTTTGCGGAGCCTGTGCCACGGTCTATCGTGAAAAAGGCGATTACAAATTGCGCGGTGGACTTGCCTGTCAGACTGTGGTTACAGAAGGAATGTCACTTGTGCAGGTGCCATTTGTACCCGCTGAGAGACCTAAATATGACCTGGCAGAGCTGGAACCGGGGATAGACACTTTTAAAGAACTTTTCCCCACCATATTCCGTTGCGTTGCCTGCAATACCTGTTCCAAAGCCTGTCCTCAGGATATTAAGGTGATGGATTACATTCAAGAACTCAAGCGTGGCGATATTGCTGCGGCAGCTTCCACCTCATTTGACTGTATCCGCTGTGGGCTATGTGCCCTGAGATGTCCGGCAGATATTGTGCAATTTAATGCAGCGACCCTGGCACAGAGGCTATATGGCAAGTACCTGGCAAAGCCGAGTCCCGAGCTTGCTCAGCGATTAAAGGAAATAGCCGAAGGCAGGTTTGATGAAGAAATAGAAGAATTGAATAATATGGGTCATGATGATCTAGTGAAAAGGTATTATTCAAGAGAAATAAAGATAAAATAAGCGGGAGGCAATAGATGTATCCAGAATATATGATGGAATCGATACATAAGGTGGAGGCAACTCGTGCCAAAAGACTTGCAATTGCCAAAAAACAAGGCAAGCAGGTGTTTCCAGCGATGACAGAACAGGAACGCGAAAAGGTGCTGAACACTTATCACCCGGATTACAAAACTGATGCCTTGAAAGAATTGCGGTTAGGACCAAATAAAGGCGAAAAGATCACCAATGAAGTTGTAGATATAATGGAATCTTATCCTCGCAACAGAACATCAGATTTTGATCTATCCAAAATAGATTATGAAACTGATGTACTCGTGATAGGCGCTGGTTCTGCCGGAATGTCTGCTGCCATAGAAGCAGATAAACTGGGCGTAAATACATTACTGGTAACCAAACTAAGACTGGGTGATTCCAATTCCATGATGGCACAGGGTGGTATTCAAGCCGCAGACCAATCCGATGACAGCCCCACTCACCACTACCTCGATGTTATTGGCGGGGGTCACTTTGATAATAAGCGAGACTTAGTGGAAGCATTAGTAATGGATGGACCAAAATCAATCAAGTGGCTGGAAGAACTGGGAGTAATGTTTGATAAGAATCCTGATGGCTCTATGATGGTGAAACCCGGTGGTGGCACTTCTCGTAACAGAATGCACTCCACGCGGGACTATACTGGTGCCGGAATTTGCCGCGTACTGAGAGACGAGATATACAGCAATTCCAAAAACCTCCGATATCTGGAATACACCTCAGCTACGGAATTGCTCAAGGATGATAAAGGACAGGTGGCAGGCGCCGTTTTATATCATATAGAGCTCAAGGAATATTTTATTGTTAAAGCCAAGACTGTGATAATCGCTACGGGTGGCTTTGGCAGACTTCACATACGCGGTTTTGAGACTACCAATCATTACGGAGCTACGGGTGACGGATTAGTTTTGGGTTACCGGGCCGGCGCTAATCTACTATTTATGGATTCTGTACAATATCATCCTACAGGAGCCGTATTCCCTGAACAGATCGTGGGCTTTTTATGCACCGAAAAGATCAGGTCTATAGGGGCACAGCCGGTAAATAAGGATGGAGAACTTTTTGTCTATCCCTTAGAACCCCGCGATGTGGAGGCTTCTGCCTTTATTAAGGAGTGTGAAGAAGGTAGAGGCGTAACCACACCCTCTGGCTTGAAAGGTATCTGGCTCGATAGCCCCTTGATTGACCAGATTTCCGGTGAAGGTACTATTGAAAAAACCTTGCCGGCTATGCTGAGGCAATATCAAAGATTCGATATCGATATTCGCAAATATCCCATGCTGGTGTATCCCACTTTGCATTATCAAAATGGCGGACTGGAAATAAATGCTAATGCTGAGACAAGTGTGCCCGGGTTATACGTCGTAGGCGAAGCATCAGGCGGCATTCACGGTAGAAACCGGTTGATGGGAAATTCGCAGCTCGATATAATAGTCTTTGGCAGAAGAGCAGGAATTCATGCCGCAGAAAAAGTGAAAAATGGCTTAGAACTGGGAAAACTTACCCTGCAGCACGTAGATGAATATGCTAAAGAAGTAGAAAAACTGGGAATCGATAAAAAAAGAGTATCACCCATGATCTTACCAGATTACATCCCAGACCATGTGAAAGCTAAGCAGATGACCTCGGAATATCTGGGGACTATATATTGATTGATTAAACAAAAAAGCGACCGCATGCGGTCGCTTTTTTTTGCATATTATTCCTTCTTATCCTTCTCCACAGCAAGGCTTTTCAGATACTTAAAGGTCTTATCAATCATGTTAAAGCCCTTATATGCCTCTCCGATATGAAAATTGATATTCAGCTCCCTGGAATTGGATATATCTTTGGGCGCTGCAATACCATAAGAATAGAGCATCTCCTGATCATTAAAAATATCATCAAGTTTCTTCTGTGCCGCTTTATGCTTGTGATCAAGCTCGACAACCTGCTTCAGATGCTTTATTGCCTCAGACAAATTAAGGCTGTCCAGATAAGTGAGGGCAAGCTGGAAATGCACCGAGACTATGGAATCATCTTCCTCTAATATTAGCTTAAACTTTGTAATAGCTTTCTCGTAATCCCCAATAGTTTTATAGGCAATTGCCAAATCGTAGCAGCCCACCGTGTTATGAGGCATCTTATGACGTAACATTTCAAACATCTCTATACTCTTTGGTATCCTGCCGGTGTGAAAATATGCCAGTCCTATCCAGTAATATGCCATATCAAGCTGGCAACCGTCTTCTACCAGACCTTTTAGTATCTTGATACATTGAGAAAATTTGGTGGCACGGAAATATGCTATGCCCAGGCGATAACTATCTAATTTGTTATCAGGATTTTTTTTTAATTGCAATTCAAAGTGCTTTATAGATTCTCCCACATCGCCCTTGATGTAGTAAACCTCACCAAGAATTGAATACACATCCTTATAATCAGCGTCAATCGTCAGGATTTTCTTGTATAATGCTATAGCATCATCAAGCAGTCCCCTTCTTTTAAGCTCCTCGGCTTTATGAAAAAGTTCTTTGCAATCATTCATCAATTATTTACCCCCTCGTATTTCATTGACAGCCCAATCTCTGGCTTCCTGCAAAAATTCTTCAGGAATATCGCCAATAAAGCCATTCTCGACCATTGAATCCGTGAGCTTACGGGCATAATCAATTTCTGCTTTTGCTAAATTGAAAACCTCATCCCAACTGAGGGTATTACGGGCAACACCATCTTTGATCGCCTGCATAGCTACGTCTGCAGCTTCATGGGCAAAAATATCCGGCTCATCCATCTTTGGAATAATGTCATCAGGACTGATACCACGCTTTTCGGCATACGAAGCCAGCGAATAGGAGGCGGCAATTGCCATATTATCCGTGATCTTGGCTGCTCTCACCAACAATGCACCCTTGAGTATACCCGGAAAACCGATTGAATTATTCACCTGATTAGGAAAATCTCCTCTGCCGGTAGCGACAATAAAAGCTCCAGCTTCCCTGGCGGCGTAAGGATATATTTCCGGCACCGGATTAGCACATACAAATACTATAGCCTTGTCTGCCATGCTTTTTATCCAAGATTGCTTCACGGTATCCGGTCCCGGCTTAGATAAAGCTATCAATACATCTGCTCCTCTCATGGCTTCTTCTATGGTGGCAATTCTATGAGGATTAGTTTGTTTACAAAGGTCCCATTTGCGGTAAAATTCGGGCTTGGATTCCACATCCTGCCTGCCGCTATGCAAAGAACCCCTGGAATCAAACATGATCAGATTATGCGGGTCTGCCCCAGCTTTTATTATTATACGGGCTATAGTGGTATTAGAAGCCCCCGCCCCTATCATCACTATTTTGGCATCTTCCATCTTCTTCTCTGCCAGCTTGAGAGCATTGATCAAGCCTGCCAGGGTTACCGAAGCTGTACCCTGAGCATCATCATGCCAAACCGGGATTATGCACTCTTCTCGAAGTGTATCCAGCACCTTATAGCAATTAGGCTGAGAAATATCCTCCAGATTGACTGCACCAAAACTTGGTGCTGCCATTTTGACGAATTCGATGATATTATCAGGATCTTTTTCGCCGGCAGCATTCGTGCTGTCCACGCAAAGCGCCACTGCGTCCACTCCACCCAGATACTTCATTAAATACGCCTTTCCTTCCATCACACCCAAACCACCCGGAGGTGTGCAGTCTCCATCTCCCAAAACCCTCGTGGAATCACTCACCACAGCCACAAGATTGCTGCGGTTTGATAATTCGTATGATGCCAGATTATCATCACGTATGGTAGTGGAAACCAGAGAGACTCCCGGCGTGTACCACACATTGAACCAGTTAAAGCCGGGTACAGGTACTTTGGGAACTGTTTGAATCTTTCCCCTGTAATACTTGTGCGAAAGAAGTGCCGTTTTTTTCAGGAACAACGTCTTTGCCCGAGCTAATTCCTCCTGAGTAAATTCTTCCGGAAATATGTCGTTTATATTCGACAAATCGAGCTTCACCTTCATTATGATCCTCCGTTTATATTTATCTTTTTTATCTTCTATTCTAATATCTGGAATCTTTTTACTCCTTCCAGATAAAGATCTCCGCCATAACAATCATTCACTACGATCAGCGGCATTTCTCTCACAACAAGTCTGCGGACAGCTTCGGGACCTAATTCGGGAAAGGCGATCACTTCTGCGGAAATTATTGTTTTTGCCAGAAGGGCTGCCGCTCCGCCGGTAGCTCCAAAATATACTCCGGGATAATCCTGCAAACCCTGAATAACTTCCTGAGAACGATTTCCCTTTCCGATCATTCCTCTCATTCCCACCTTGAGCAAATCAACTACAAATGGATCCATGCGATAGCTGGTTGTAGGTCCTGCGGCACCTATCACCTGATCCGGTTTTGCCGGAGATGGTCCCACATAAAAAATCACGCTCCCCTCAGGATCAAAGGGTAGTGGTTCTCCTGCTTTCAAAAGGTCCACAAGTTTTTGATGGGCTGCATCGCGAGCCGTGTATATAACTCCGCTTAATGATACCTGATCACCAATCTTAAGTTTTTTAACGTCTTCAAGCCTTAAAGGTGAATTTAATTTTATCATCTTCCATTACCTCACAGTATATAAGTCTTTTCTCTATTGGCATGACACTGAATATTCACAGCTACAGGATAAGTAGCGATATGACGGGGAAATACCTCTATAAACAGATCCAGAGCAGTCATCCTGCCACCCAGACCGGCAGGTCCTATCCCAAGTTTATTTACATCCTCCAGCCAGTCCATTTCATATTGGGCTATCTGAGGATCAGAATTGCGAACACCAATCCCTCGCAGCAAAGCTTTTTTTGCCAGATATGCTACATAATCAAAAGTTCCGCCAACTCCCACTCCAATAAATATCGGCGGACAGGGATTCCCACCTGCGATCTTTACAGTTTCTATCACAAATTCTCTGATGCCTTTCACTCCATCAGCAGGTTTCATCATCTTTATGCGGCTCATGTTCTCTGAACCTCCCCCTTTTGGCATAATAGTGATCTTCACCTTGTCACCACCTGTTATATCTGTGTGTAAAATCGCAGGAGTGTTATCCTGAGTATTTTGTGGATTGGTGATGGGGTCTTTCACTATTGATTTTCGCAGATAACCTTCTGTGTATCCCTGCGCCACTCCCCTATCCACTGCTTCCTTGAGTAAGCCTCCCGTGAATGCCACTTCCTGACCTATCTCCATAAATACTACAGTGAAACCGGTATCCTGGCAAATCGGTGTCATCTCTGCTTGCGCAATTCTTATGTTTTCAAGAAGCTGGTCAAATACTGCCTTGCCTACCTCAGATTCCTCTTTTTCGCGGGACTTTAAAAAGCACTCTACCAAAGATTCATTGGCTACCGTACTTGCTTCAATACATAGCGATCTGATGATCTTTGTGATCTCGCCTACATCAATTATCCTCATAACAAAATCTCCTTATCCTATAAAATATTGATTTTTTTTAGCACTTCCGCCAAGGTTTCTCCTATCTTTGCCGGAGATAGAGCTACTGTAACATTGGCATCCCGCAAACACTGAATCTTTTCCTGAGCCGTTCCCCTGCTGCCGGCTATAATCGCACCGGCATGACCCATCCGCTTGCCTTTGGGCGCAGTTCTTCCTGCTATGAAGGCTACTACAGGTTTGGTGATATTCTCTTTTATGTATCCCGCAGCCTGAATCTCCAAATCTCCTCCTATCTCACCTATCATCACTATTGCCTCGGTCTCCGAATCCTGCTCAAATAAATGCAGGATGTCTCTGAAATCTGTGCCAATTAGCGGGTCACCACCTATCCCCACGGCAGTGGATATCCCAAAACCAGATTTAACAATCTGGTTGGCAGCTTCATAAGTGAGAGTGCCCGATTTTGAGATCAGTCCCACTTTACCCTTTTTAAAAATATTACCCGGCATAATTCCCATTTTGCATTCATCTGCCGTAATGATGCCCGGGCAATTAGGACCTATCAATACGCTGCCATTTGCCTTAGCATATTTCTTGGCATAAATGATCTCTTTTACCGGAATCCCTTCAGTGATACAGACGATAATGGCTATGCCCGCATCGACCGCTTCCATTATGGCATCTGCCGCAAATCCAGGTGGCACAAATATCAATGAAGCCTCTGCCGCTGTGGCTCTCACCGCTTCCTGAACAGTATCAAAAACCGGCTTGCCCAAATGAGAGGTTCCACCTTTACCCGGGGTGACACCAGCTACTATTTTTGTGCCATACTCAAGACAGTTTGCTGAATGGAAAGTGCCTTCCTTGCCTGTGATGCCCTGTACTATTACCCGCGTATCTTTATTTACCAGAATGCTCATCTAAATTTCTCCTTTGGCTGCCATAACTGCCTTTCTTGCCCCAGACTGCAAATCTTCAGCAATGATTATGGTTTTGATTTTTGCCTTCTGTAATAATTGGGCAGCTTCTTCTGCATTAGTGCCATCCAGCCTCACAACCACCGGCTGCTCGATACCGATCTTCTGAGTGGCTTCCAGTATCCCCCCGGCTATACGATCACATCGCACAATCCCTCCAAAGATATTTACAAGTATGGCTTTCACATTCTTATCCCGCAAAATGATCTCAAATCCCCTTGCCACCGTCTCTGCACTGGCATTGCCACCTACATCCAGAAAATTTGCCGGCTCCCCACCCTCAAGCTTGATGATATCCATGGTGGACATTGCCAGTCCCGCTCCATTTACTATGCAGCCCACATTGCCCTCCAGCTTGATATAGCTTAAGCCATATCTTGATGCCTCCAGCTCTGCAGCCTCTTCTTCTTCTTCATCTCGCAACTCGCCAATCTCCGGATGTCTGAATAGCGCATTATCATCAAAATTCAGCTTGGCGTCCAAGGCAATAAAATCGTCATCTGCCATAAGTACCAGAGGATTGATCTCAATCAAGCTGGCATCCGTCTGCTGATAAACATTAAATAGAGCAGATATAAATCTACTGAAATTTTTCATTTGAACCGGGGTGAGCCGAAGCCCGAATCCCAGTTTTCTCAAATGGAAATTCCGTAACCCCGTAATAGGATCTATGGAAACTTTAATGATTTTTTCCGGTGAATTTTCCGCAACTTCCTCAATATCTATTCCTCCCTCAGTGGATGCCATTATCACCGGCATCTCCAGCCGCCTGTCCAAAGCTATACCCAGATAGTATTCCTTGACGATGTCCACAGGCACCTGGATATAAAGCTTATTAACTCTTTTACCCGCTGACCCGGTTTGATTGGTCACCAGTACTTTCCCCAGCATTTCAGATGCAATTTTCGCCACCTCGTCCAGCGAAGAAGCAAATTTTACACCACCGGCTTTTCCCCTGCCTCCCGCATGAATTTGCGCCTTCACTACCCAATTCTCGCCACCCAATTCCTTCGCCTTCTGAACAGCTTCAGATGACGAATCTGCCATGTGACCCCGTGTAACATTTACACTATAAGTCTGTAATAATTTCTTCGCTTGATATTCATGAATATTCATTTTCTTTCCTTCTTTGAACTACTAATATCAATTTTAGAATTTTTTTGTATCAGTCAAGAATAAATTTCACTTAAACTGAAATATTATCCTTATACTGTTATGTCTCTCACATATTCACCAATTGCCAGGCTGCACGTTAAACCCGGTGATTCTATGCCGCTAAGATTGATGAATCCGGGCAAACCCAGATCAAACTCCTGCTTTATATGAAAATCTCTGAATTTTTCACCCTCGCCCTGCAGCTTTGCCCTTATTCCAGTGTCGTCAGCATGAAGAATTTCCACCTCTATCTTCAGATATTTTGATATGGCATCTATGAATTCCTTTCTGTGATCATCGGTCATACTGTAATCCAGCTTGTCTGTATAATAGGCATTAGGACCAAATCTAATTTCACCAGCCAGATTGAGAGTTAAATGTATTCCCAGATAACTGCCCGATGGATCAGGCAAAGGATATATCAGCCTGTCTATCTCAAATTTTTGAGTGGTTTTATAATATTCCCCTTTGCACCAATGCAATTTAAGTCCCGCCGCCTCGGTATCTACACCCAATAGATTCAGCAATTGCTCGCTGTGCAAACCAGAACAATTTATCAACCTCTCCACTAATAGCTCTTCTCCATCATCTAGCTGCACCAAATATCCTTCTTCAGTAAATTTTATATCTATCACCTCACGACTGAACATAATAAAGCCACCTCTGTTTTCAAATTCCTGCTTTAGTGACTTCATATAGGCGTGGGTATCCATGATCCCGGTTCCGGGTACATTCAAAGCCATAACCGCCTTCACCTCAGGGATAATTCTCCGGCATTCTTCCGCCCCAATAATGCTAAGGTCCTCTACCCCACTTGCCAAGCCATTTTTATAAAGCTGATAAAGTGCCGGCAGCTCTTCTTTACTAGTAGCCACCACAAGCTTGCCACATCTTCTGTGAGATATTTTATGATCCGATAAATAATTATATAATAATTTCCTGCCCTTTGTACACAATCTTGCTTTTAAACTACCAGGAGTATAATATATACCAGAATGGATCACTTCGCTATTTCTGCTGCTCGTGTGCCTGCCAAAACTATCTTCCTTTTCTATTATCACTATATCATCAGCTATATCCAGTAATTTGCAGCCAACTGACAGCCCAATCACTCCGGCACCTATTACAAGGATTCTCACTCTCTCCATCTCAATTCTCAGATAATACCTCAGGGTTTACCAGAACCGGCGGCATCTGCCCATCCAGGCAAGCTCGGGCACACTCCATCACCAGCTCTGCCATGCGAATACGGGTTTCCAGCGTGCCACTGCCCACATGAGGCAGAATAACTGCATTATCTAAAACCCTTAATTCCATTGGTACTTGTGGCTCGTTGTAATACACATCCAGCCCGGCAGCCGCAATCTGATTTTGCTGCAATGCCTTTATTAGTGCCATTTCATTGATTACCTTGCCTCGTGAAGTATTTATCAGAATTGCATTTTTCTTCATTTGTGCCAACTGGGGATCATCGATAAGATGATGCGTATCTTCATTATAGGGCACATGGAGCGATATAAAATCGCTGTCTTTGAGTAAGTCCGCCAGAGTACAAAATTCGGCAGATAGTTTCTGTTCCATATATTCGTCTTTACTTCTATTATAGTACTTTAGTCTCATGCCAAAACCCAGGGCTCTTCTTGCTACCGCTTTGCCAATCCTGCCGGCGCCCACGATTCCAAGAGTCTTGCCATAGATATCGTGCCCCAGCATCAGACAAGGTGCCCAACCCGTAAATTTTCCTGATCTGGTATAGCGATCTGCTTCCACGATTCGCCTCGCTACACAAAATATCAGTGCCCAGGCCAGGTCTGCTGTAGTCTCAGTTAATACGTCTGGTGTATTGCATACCGGTATTCTTGCTCTGGTGGCTGCCTCTATATCTATATTATTATAGCCCACTGCATAATTACATATCCCCTTCAGGTTCGGGTTCAAGTTAATCAGTTCTCTATCTATAGTATCTGCCAGCATTGTGATTATCAGATCGCAATGCTTTATTCCTTCCCTGATCTCGTCCGGATATAGATTCCTCGGCAAATCATTGCAGTGTATCTCGTAAATCTCTTCCAATTTATTCATCACAGCTTCAGGTAACCGCCGTGTTATAAAAACTTTTGATTTCATCTTTCTTATCCTCATCTTAAATTCTTTATAAATTCATCTTTACCCATTATCATCATTCCTGCGCAAGGCAAACTTTTTCTCACTAATTTATCTATCCTCTCGGAAACCTCCCTGATCTCCCACTGGGCATGGCTATCAGACCGTAATCTGGAAAAGTGATAAAGTTCTCGTAAATTTGATTGGAACAGCACCGGCATCCGATGCGAATTTGTCAAAATATAGCTGCCCAATCCCTGTTTCTTTTCCTCCATCTGATAAAAGAGCTTTTCCACTCTTCGCATCAATGGCTCTATGATCTCTCTGCCACCGATTTTCTCCAGTAAGGGAGGTATCACATAGCCATATCCTGGATGATAGCCAGTCCTTAATATGGTTGACATCCTGTGCCTTTTTAATTGGCCAAAACAGGATGAAGAAACTAATAAAGAAAAGGTGAAAGCTACCAGCTCAAATGACCGAGGCACTCTGTGCCAAGGTTGCATGTGCTCAAATATTGAACGAAATATTTTGTGTTTTTCAGATTCAGAAAGCTTTTTCACTTCCTCAAAAATTGTACCCACATCCCCCCCGCTACACTCAAACATCAGACCGGCAAGTATCCAGTTATCTGCTTCAGGTGTTATTTGCAGTAATCGCGTTTCAGTATTAAATTTATGGTCTGTCCTCTCGGGCAAAGCATATTTTATGCCCCGCTCAAATTCCTCACACTCTGTATAGCGAACCAGCGAAGGCGCAATTTTTACAGCTTCATAACGCAACCCGGTCTTTAGTTCCTGAGCCTCCTGCAAAGGGCTTCTATCTAAACGCTGCAAAAGTCTTTCCAGTGATCTGGCATTGATCGTCATGCCAAACTGCGTCTCAGTAGCTAAAGAAAGCACATATCTGGCATCTTCTTTTGCCTTGCCACGTAATTCCCGCATTCCTCCCACAAAGCCCTCACGTTTAAGATGATCTCTGCCCCGCTCATAAAGCATTCTATAGACCCTGTTCTGATCAGCTATTAGATCGCAAAATCCCTGCTCCAGATCACTGCCGCATAGCTCCCCGGGTAACACAAAATCCCCATCCAGCGTAACATAACGCTGCGATTTCTCCGTAAATGATGCCAGCCGCGAACGCTGCACTTCCTCTACAAGTAAACGCGATATTCCCGTGATATCAAAATTGAATACTGCATGCTCAGCCACTGAGGCGTGACCCATTTCAAATATTATATTTTCATTGGAAGACCGCGATCGTGCCACATCTTCCAACGCCTCCATTCGTAATTCACCCACACTTTTACTGCTGCGTGATATCCGGGCATAAGCTGCTGAAATCGTTTCCGGCGTAGCTCTTTTCTGATCCGGTAATTTTTGTATCTCTGTATAATCCAGATTGTATCCAGCTATCTCTATCTTCATTTCTCTATCAGTCTGTCCATAATATCTAATTGCTGGTTAACAATTTCTATACTGCTGGATGCACCAATTCTATTGGCTCCCGCCTTTACCATTGCCCTGGCTGCCTCCTCCGTGCGGATGCCTCCCGCAGCCTTAACCCCCAGCTTGGGTCCCACTACTTTACGCATCAATTTCACATCTGCCAAAACTGCCCCGCCGCTAGAAAAACCTGTAGAAGTTTTCACAAAATCTGCACCTGCCTTTTTTGCCAGCAGGCAGGCTATGATCTTTTCTTCTTCCGTGAGCAGGCACGCCTCTATTATCACCTTTAATAGTACCTTATGCTGCATACAAGTATCACTCACAATCGCAATATCCTGATACACTAAATCGTAATTGCCCGATTTTAGCTGTCCAATATTAATAACCATATCAATTTCTCTAGCTCCGTGTTCTATTGCCAGCCGGGTTTCAAAGGCTTTCATCACAGTGCTGTTTGCCCCCAAGGGAAAACCTGTCACACAACAAATAGTGATATCATTGAATCTGCTATGGGCAAAATCTATCCAGCAGGGATTTAAACAAACACTGGCAAAATGATAATCTCGGGTTTCTTCGCAGACTTTTATAATATCTGATTCATCTGCCTCGGGCTTTAGCACTGTGTGATCTATCAAACCATTAAGCCTCCCCCCCGCATCACTTTTCAGATCAGGCATCTTGCTTCTGTCTATCACGCTTTCTATGCTTATTCTATGTGCTCCGCCCGAACGCGTTGGAATTTCTTCCTCTATCCCGAATATTTTCCTGGCTATTCTTTCAATTTTATCCATTTTCACCTCCCGAATTAGTAGGGTACGCGGGTAAAAGAACTAACGATTTGCCTTCTTAACCATCATTTTTATGGCGGCTGCCATCCCATCTCCCAGCTTGTCTGCTGTAAAACGCCAGCGCCAGTTATGGTCTATTGTCCCAGGAGAATTAAATCTTGCCCTGTTATCCAACCCCAAATAATCCTGAAGCGGTGCCACCGCCAGCACTGCCTTGGAATCCAACGCAGCTTCTATAAGCTTCCATCCCACTTCCCAATCAGTAAAATTCAAGTAGGAAAGATAACTTCTCACATGGTTCTTCACATGCTCAGGCAGATTTTGATACCAGCCCACTGTAGTCTCATTATCATGAGTCCCAGTATATACTACGCAGTTCTCCTCGTAGTTATGAGGCAAATAGGGATTATCTTCACCTTCACCAAAGGCAAATTGCAGTATCTTCATTCCCGGAAAATTAAAATCATCCCGCAGCTTTTCTACTGCAGGTGTCACAACTCCCAGATCCTCTGCAATAATCGGCAATTTCCCCAGCTTCTGCTCAAGAGCATGAAATAACTTGTGGCTTGGTCCCGGTTGCCACTCGCCATACTGTGCAGTCTTAGCTCCATACGGAACTGACCAGTAATGCTCAAATCCTAAAAAATGATCTATCCTGATGATATCCACAAATTTTAGTAAATTATGAAACCTCTCCAGCCACCATTCAAAATTCTCATTCTCATGTTCTAACCAGTTATAGAGCGGATTTCCCCATAACTGACCCGTCTCACTGAAATCATCCGGCGGACAACCCGCTACATGGATGGGCACTAATTGAGCATCAAGCTCATAATAAGCCGGCTTAGACCACACATCCGCCGAATCAAGCGAGGGATATATGGGTATATCACCAATGATCATTATACCATTTTCATTGGCATATTGCTTTAGTTTCTGCCATTGACTAAAAAATGTGTATTGCAGAAATTTGTGATATAAAATCTCTTCTGAAAGTTCCTTTTTTGCCTTAGCCAGGGATTCCGCCTCCCTTTCACGTAAACCCGGCTCCCAATCCTGCCAGGAACTGCCACCATTTGCATTCTTTATCGCCATAAATAAGGCATAATCTTCTAACCACTTCTCTTCCTGATTTTCAAATTTATGAAATGATTGCGGTATCTTCCTACAGAAATTTCCGTATGCTATACGGAATATTTTTTCCTTATAAGCATGCACCGCAGGAAAATCTACAAATTCCTCAATGAATAGCGGCACATCCTCTATATCTGACTTCTTGAGAAGCCTGCTTTTCACAAACAGTTCCAAATCTATAAATAAAGAATTACCCGCAAACGACGAATACATGGCGTAGGGCGAATCTGCATATCCTGTAGGCCCTATAGGACATATCTGCCAGACCTTCTGTCCTGATTTCACCAGAAAATCTATGAAATCATACGCTTCCTTGCCTAATCCGCCTATCCCATATCTTCCAGGCAGAGAGGTTATATGAAGCAGTATCCCGCTACAACGCTCAAATTTTTCAGACATATTTTCTCCTTATCTGCACCTTTTTATCACTTCCCATACTACCAGGGCAAATCTACTGCTTTACGGTTGCAGATTTACAGGCTACCATTTTTTTGTAAATAAATAACTCTTTTTATTGACTGATTATCAATATCTCTCATCTAGTTATTCGAGGTTATGTATATGAAAAATAGTCTGATCGAAATAAAGGAGATCCTTATCTCCGATAATTCAGCCCACAATCTGATTGTGGGTTTTGATGGATTCATTGATGAGATCATTCACGTAGTGAATACTCGCTTTGATGATAATAACTATACCCGTCTTGAGAATATTACCGATCTGGCACAAAAAATCTTGCTGGCTGCCGGACTGAGTACAAATATTGAACTTGTAACCAAAATGACCAAAATCGGTGGAAATGGCGTTATCAT
This sequence comes from uncultured Candidatus Cloacimonadota bacterium, assembly GCA_964604155.1. Lineage (GTDB taxonomy): Bacteria > Cloacimonadota > Cloacimonadia > Cloacimonadales > TCS61 > Stygibacter. The sequence goes on from CAZRXY010000014.1 coordinate 43,219, forward strand.
GGCAAATGCTCTCGCTGCTGCTAACCAAAATGTCCATTATATCGGGGCAATTGGCTCCCCCGATATTCATCCAGTTTTCTATGAATTCGCTCATAAATGCCAATCCATTACTTCTCTCTGCCAACCCGGACATACCGATGCCCTCGAATTTTTTGACGGTAAACTTATGCTGGGAAAACTCGCCTCTCTCTCTGAAATTAACTGGCAAAATCTGGTTGATAAAATGGGAATAGATAACCTCGGAAACCTCGTTAACGACTGCCGACTGATTGCTCTCACAAATTGGACTATGCTTTCGGGTATGAATAGCCTTATCATTGGCTTTAGCGAACTGCTGGATAAATCCTCTGCCCATCCCTATATCTACATCGATCTGGCTGATCCCGCTAAACGTGATCATGATGATATTATGGAAGTGCTTTCACTCATCTCGCAGCTTGCCCAAAACTCAAAAGTGATTTTGGGTATGAATGAAAAGGAATCTGCCCTGATTGCCAATTATCTTGCCATCTCAGAAAACGATATCGTTAAACGCGCTGAGGCTGTTAGAAGTCAACTTGACCTCCATATCGCCGTCATTCATCCTGTGAAAGGTGCTGCCGCAGCAAGTGCCTCCCAAAAACTCTGGGTAGATGGCCCATATACCCTGTCTCCCCTTATCTCCACCGGCGCCGGTGATAATTTTAATGCCGGCTTCTGCCTGGGATTGCTCCTTGATATGTCTTTGCAAAACGCCCTCTATTGCGGAGTGTACACTTCAGGATACTACGTGCGAAACGCCACCTCACCTACCCACACCCAATTAATTGACTGGTTCACAGAAATTACTTCCTGATTTTTTCGCACCACCACCACACACCTCTCTCCTAAAACAAATAATAGCTCCCTTTCACCGGATAATGGATATTTTGCAGGAAACCCGGGCTAATAGAATATGAGGGCAGATAATTAAATTTGTATAATATTTATGAAATATGTTTGTGTTATGTGTAATATGCTGCGCCACGAGTTGTCAAATCGTGGTCACCCATCACCAATCACCAATCACCAATCACCAATAATTACTTGAGCAAAACCATCTTGCCACTGGATGTTAGACGACCGGATTTCAGCATATAGTAATAAATTCCACTGCTCACAACCCGGTTTGCGGTATCGGTACCATCCCAGAGAAATCTCTGCTCACCCGCTGAATAATTGCCCGCAGCCAGCTCTTTTATCATCTGTCCCTTAAGGTTATAAATCCCTAAAGATATTAACGCTGGTTTATTGAGTTCAAATACTATCTCCGTCTCCGGATTGAAAGGATTTGGATAATTCCCTATCACTCTGATATCACTTGCTGCTATTTCACCGTGGTCGTTATCCGTGAGAACTACTGTGATCACCACTTCATCCGGCTCCGAAAAGAATGTGCCATCTGATACTACCAGAGAGAAAATATACTCGGTCTCTTCTGTCACCAGCGGAGCAATGAATTCCGGATTAGCAATATTTATATTTGATAGCTCAATACCGGCAGGTGCTGTCCAGATATAGCTCAGCAGATCACCATTGATATCGTATGATCCCGAACCATCTAGAACCACAGTAGCTCCACTCAGCACATCGAGATCATCTCCCGCATCCGCAACCGGTGGCGTGGGTACTGCAATATTTACCGTTATCATTTCACTCATCTCTGATTCGCCTGTCACAAATAGAGCTGTTATCCAGAATATATAAGTACCCAAATCTAAATTATTGATCATCAAACCCGTTTCATCAGGTCCGGTAGTAGCTTCCAGTAAACCGTTACTATAAACATTAAACCCCTGCAAACTGCGATTAAGGTCATCATGATCCCAGGAAAGCAGGACATCATCCCCATTCATCACTACTGCCATAACGTCATAAGGAGCAGAGAGACTTTCATAAGGATAAAGGCTAAAAACTCCACCCTGATCATTATTGAAACTGGAACCAGAGGGATTGATATTTGACAGGTAAAAATAGCCATTGCCCCAGCCTGACCAGCCAAAATTAAAATGAAAATAACTCTCTCCCTGGTAGCCATCAAGATTGAAAGCATGACCATAGCTAGCGCCCACACCACTATAGATCAAGGGACGTCCTGCATCAAGGTCATCTCTGATATAGGTCTCATAAGCATTAATAGAATAACTTGATTTTGCCCGGAAGGTCGCACTCGGATGATAATCAAAATTGGCGATCATAGCATTTCTGGCACTGTGATTTCCATATCCCACCTGAGCTCCTGAACCACCTGAACCGTAATTCATCTCAACTGCCACTCCACATGCCCATTGCAGCTCCTTGGTCTCATAAGTGGCATAAGTGTTTTGCATATTGCTGTAATCAAATTCTGTATTAGAAAAATCACAGGATATCGTGCCATATTGACTATGATTATATGTATGTGACCCCGTTCCTACTGCCGGGTGTCCCCAATAATACATCACCTGAGCCATAGAAACCGCCACGCACCCCGAATACACAAAAGGATTGTTCTGCCCGGGACCATAGGGACAATGCTGATTCCAGGGCGAATCCTGATTCCAGTTGCAGCTCAATAATGGCGTTACATCTCGCAGCTCTCGCTCAGACCGAAATTCTTCCGCAGACTGCATCAACCTCCGCCAGTCTCGCTCTGCCCGCTCTCCTGCCGCCAGATCTCGCTCCCGGATTTCACGCATTTGCCATTGCCATTCATAAAACCAGTCATTCATCTGTACCGGAGCCATATCTGCGTCATAACATTTTTCAAAACTGTATGCCAAAACAGGTATTGCCCTGTCATCGGCAGAAACTATCACAAACCCGCCTTCACTAATATTAAAGATATAAAAATCTGCCTCGTCTTCCCCAATCTCATACATATCAGTCCACTCTACTCTATCTAAGCCAGACCGCTCATTGATAATATTCCCAGCCACTAATAACGCCTCTTCCAGCGCAACCTGTGCGGAAAATAAAAGCCCTGCCCAAATTGTCATCGCCAAAATTGCTACTAATTTCTTCATCTATTACTCCATTTACCTTTTGCAGGAAAACTTCTGAACACCCTGCCTGCTGTCAATCATAAAATTCCTCCGGCAAAATTACCTGAAGATAAAATGATGAAATTTATTATAAATAATGGCGTTAATTCTTTTGATTGGAATAGATTTTGCATAGCCTATTTTTCGGACAGCCTGATTATCATCAAAGAGTAGCCGGATATATAGCATCAGAGAAAATAGAGGTGGATTAAAAGAATAGATTTATAAAAAATATTGTTACCTAATCTAATATTGGAGGCATGGATGAGAAAGTATGTATTTAGCATTTTGTTAATAATTTTGGTTTGGGGCTTGGATGGCTCCTGGCATTCTGTCAACCAGATTGGCAGTGTGCAATTTAATTGTAACCAAATGGAGCGGGGGGACACTGAAATAATATTCAGTCTTGATGGATTTGAACTGGAATCTAAGCACTATAGCGGCAGGGAGTATCACAGAATAAGCCATCCTGAGGGCACTCATTTTCTGGAGGCGGGAATGCCTGATCTCCCCTATTTCACTACAACCATTGCAATCCCTGTTGAGGGAGTAGTCTCTCTTGAATATGAAGTTTTGGCAAGTGAACTGTTATCCGATATTACAATATATCCGCTTGAAGAGTTGGCATTGGAGCATGAGGAAAGACAGGACAGATTTTTTATAAATAGCGAGTATTACGAATATGGCAATCGTTTTCCCGAAGATAGTGTGATATTAAAGGGTCCTGCCGTGATGCGTGATTTGAGGGTGGTAACCCTGAGTTTTTGCCCCTTTATTTATAACGCCGCAAGTGGTGAACTCGAGATTGCCGGCGAGATACGGGCAAGAGTGCAGGTAGAGGGAACTGGTGGTGAAAACACTACCCGGAATCGGGGTACAATTTCCCGTGCCTATGAGCCCATATACCGAAGTATGGTCATAAATTATGCTGATTTTATTGGTCGCCCGCAGTATCAGCAGCCCACTATTATTTTTGTGATCAAAGATATGGCAGATGCACTTGAGGCTCTGGAATATCTCACAGACTGGAAGCGGTCTAAAGGTTTTAATGTGGTAGTGGCAACTACTGCCGAAACGGGCACTACTAATCAATCTATCAAAAACTATCTGCAAAATGCTTATGATAACTGGGAAAACCCGCCGGATTATGTGTGCTTTTGCGGCGATGCCAATGGCTCATATTCCATACCAACCTGGGGATATGGAGATCATGCCTATGCTCAGCTCGATGGCAATGACCTTTTGGAAGATGTGATTATTGGAAGATTGTCTTTCCAAAGCGTAAATACATTTCAATTGCTCATCTCCAAGATACTTAATTATGAAAAAGAACCCTTTATGGATGATACAAACTGGTATGAGCAGGCACTACTTGCAGGCGATACAAGTATTTCGGGTCCTTCAATGAGGTTCACCTGTCAATCAATAAAAGACTTGATGATGGATTTCCCCGGCAGTTTTGCTAGTGATGATAATTTTACTGAGATATACTCAGGAAGTTTCCCTTCGCTGATAAATTCTGCCATAAATAGCGGGGTGAGCTATATGGTTTACCGTGGCTGGCTGGGAATGAGCGGCTGGAGCCCCGGTGGTCAAACCAATGGCTTTAAGCTGCCCTTTGCCACACTACTAACCTGCGGCACCGGCAGTTGGACCAGTGGTACATCAGATAGTGAACAATTTGTGCAGATGGGCACTATTTCAAATCCCACCGGAGCTATCGGTTGCGTGGGAATGGCAACTGCCGGCACGCATTCCTGCTTTAATAACGCCCTCACAATGGGTATCTATGGTGGAATTTTTCTCGATAATCTTTATACTATGGGAGCTGCTACCACTCGCGGTAAGTATTACCTCTATGAGACCTTTCCGCAAGACCCGGGAGGATATGTGGAATCTTATCATAGCTGGGCAAATCTGATGGGCGACCCCAGTCTGGAATTATGGACGCGTACCCCTGAAGAGATAAACGTGATATCCACCAGCAATATCCCCACCGGCAGTGGCTTTCTGCCGGTAGCTGTGCGTAATTCCGCTAATGCACCCATAGAAGGAGCATGGGTTACTCTTTCTAACGATTCAGGAAGTTTCTTCTCTACGGATTTCACGCCGATACATGGAGAAGTATTGATAGACCTTTCCGGCAGCGACGCAGGCGAATATAATCTGGTGGTTACTTCACATGGCTTTATCCCATATCTGGGTAATCTTGTTATCGGAGATTCCGATCAATATGTGGATATCCAAAGCGTGCTCTATGACGATTCGTCAAGCGGTAATGGCGATGGTATTTTAAATCCCGGCGAAACTGTAACAATAATTCCGGCACTTACAAATTTCGGTTCGCAGCTGGTAACTGATATAAGCGTGATTCCCTCCCTCTCACACAGCTATATGAATTTCACGCCAACGGTTCTGCAATTTGGCGATATCGCTGCAGGAGAAACTGCTGAACCTGCCGCAGGAATTGAGCTCACTATTTTACCTTCAGCCCTCGGGGGTATGCAGGGACTACTGCAATTGCAGGTCAGCGATGGCGAGGGAAACACCTGGGAAAACTGGCATTATCTCAATATTGAGGGCGTAAATTTATATGCAGTCGATTATGAAGTAATTGGAAATGAAATCCTGGAACCGGGAATTTCCTCTGAAATTTATATTACTTTAGAGAATATAGGGTCTTTAGCTGCCACAGATATCACGGCAGAACTGCATTGCCTTAATCCACGTCTTATAATTACTGACAGTCTGGGAACCTTTAGCACAATCCCTCCCGGAGGTAGTGCAAATAATAGCAGCAATACCTTTGAACTCACTCCTTCTGTTACAGTAATTCCAGGCTCACAATTGCAGGTTGAAGCTCATCTGAGCAATCCTTCCGGCTATTTTCAGATTGCTACTTTCACCATTTTGGTAGGTGTTGTAGAGGTTACAGACCCACTAGGTCCCGATGAATACGGCTACTGGTGCTATGATGACGGAGACCTGGGTTATGATAATTGCCCCACGTATGAATGGATAGAAATTGATCCCGCTCACGCTGGAAATGGCACTATCATACCGCTTAACGATGGGGGAGATACCGGAGATAGCGAAATTATCTCACTGCCCGATGAATTTACTTTCACCTTTTATGGCACCCAGTACACCGAGATCACAGTCTGTTCAAATGGCTGGATTTCTCCCGGCGCCTATGAAGGAGCAAATTTTATGAATCATCCACTGCCGGGACCTGAAGGTCCCAGCCCTATGATTGCTGTGTTCTGGGATGACCTTAATGTGAATTCCGGTAATGTCTGCTATTACTATAATGATATAGATCACTTCTTTGTCGTCTCCTGGTCCGATTGCAATAACGGCGATACCGGCTCCAATGAAACCTTTCAGGTTATTCTCTATGACCCTAATTATCATACGACTATGACTGAAGACTCGCTTATCAAAATGCAGTATAAAGATATAAATAATAATAATTCTGGCAATTATCCCTCTAATCACGGGCAGTTCTGCACTATCGGCTTGGAAAGCGAAGCAGCTCAATATGGGATAAATTATACCTTTAATAATACCTATCCTGCTTCCTGCAAAACACTTGAAAATGAAATGGCTCTTCTATTTTCACCACCTCAGTATCCGGAATTTGGTCCCTACCTGGAAATGGTTTCATATGATTATCTTGCCGGCGATGACGAATTTATCGAAGCTGGAGAATCAGTTAGTCTCTCAATTCTAATTGGAAATCAGGGTGCCGAAGAGGCAACTGATATCGATATCGAAATATCGATCAATGACCCCTGGTTCACCGTTACTAACGGTGAAGCCTTTATAAATGAAATTGAGGCTCTGGGTACTTATGAGCTTATAAATGCCTTCAGCTTTGAAGTAAGCGAGGAAGTGCCGGATAATTATCCTTTTGTGGTAATTATCCACATGACTGCTGAAGATGATTTCTGGTCTTCAAGTATCAGCCTCACCGCCCACTGGACTAATGCCTTCCTCGTCGATCAGGACAGCATAGCAGTAGTGCTGGGGATCAATCATGAAACTGAGCGTATTCTGCACCTCACAAACACCAGCGCCCAATCTGTTAATTACTATCTGCGATTGGATGATGGAGAGGATAATAGCAGAGATATCAGCGGCTCATTCGTAAGCTGCAATACTGATATGTTTTACCCAGGTACAGAAATGACCTGGCAATTTACCGTTTTTAATAACTCGATTGAAAATGAGTGGGTAAATAATGTCTGGCTCACCTTCCCTCCTGGAATTTCTGTCACTGGCGCTACCCATGCTACTGGTGGTTCTGGCGGGTTAATGTTCTGGGATGGCACTACAGGAGATAACGTTACGGTTAATTGGAATGGTGAAACTGCTAATGGCTGGGGAGTGCTGCATAATAGCGAATCTGCCATGTGGAATGTGAATGTGTCTATTGGTGAGAATTTTGCCAGCGATATCCAGATAGACTGGGAAATCGGCGGCGATGGCTATGGCAACGAACCTCATAATGTCTCAGGTGAATTAGAATTTAGTTATCCTATTCAATGGATCAGCCTTAATACTTCCTTTGGCACCCTTGCCAGTGGCGATAGTGATGAGATCATCATTTACTACGATACAAATGATCTGGAAATTGGTGATTATCACTGCACAATTAAAATCCTCTCAGATAGCTGGTTCGAAAAACTCGTGCAAACACACCTCACTGTAGTCACTGTGGAGCAGAATCCAGATGAAATATCCGGCGTCACTCAGCTTTTAGGAAATTTCCCCAACCCCTTTAATCCCAGTACCCGGATAAAATTTGTTCTGGCAGAACAATCTCATACAAAGCTGATTATCTATAATATCAAAGGTCAAATAGTTAGAACTCTGCTAAATGATACATTATCCGCCGACGATTATTCCGTCACCTGGAATGGCAGAAATGATAACGGTATTTCCGTGAGCAGTGGCATTTACTACCTGCAGCTAAATACCCCTTCGCAAAACATGACCCGAAAAATCCTGCTGCTTAAATAATCTGCCTTTTTTCTATAATAATTCAGGAAAGGTTTCCCCAAAAAACCTTTCCTTTTTTTTATGCTACACAGTATTCAGTGAAAAATACCTGCACCAAACTTAAAAAAAATCAACAATATCTAATAATTGTGATGATATTCTGGCATGATTTTTTTCAGGCATCCCCCTGTTTTCTAATTAACCGGACTAATAGATTATTCGTAATAATAGATTTACACAGGCTACCCGGGAGGAATATTTAATAATCCCCTGAAAAATGTATCATCCCGCGAAAACTCCTTATTCGGCAGGCATTAGCCGGTAAGAAGCTCATATACCGGCTGACATCAAAAAGTCACCTATCTCTCTATTTATGAATGATCCCCAGAGCTAAAAGCCCCCGGGTTACTCATTTTCTTATCTGGCATCCCCCCTGTTTTTTGAATTTATCGTTGTTCTAATTAACTGGGAAAAAATGAATTACGTTGTATTATCCTTGGTCGACCATCCCGGAGAGCTAACGCACATCCGAGAGGTCTCAATTGGGAAGTATTCAACCATCTAAGTTACCTCGCGGATGTGCGTTAGCTCTCCGCGATGGTGACGACTAATTGTTTACTTGATCATTACTTCCACTTTTCAAACTAATTTCGGGGGTATGCCAGCATTTTATTATCACTTCTCCCTTCTCACTTCTCACTTCTCACTTCTCACTTCTCCCTTCTCACTTCTCACTTCTCACTTCTCACTTCTCACTGAGATAGACCTCATCCCCTACTGGATGATTTATGAGCCATCCACCACAAATTTCAAAGGATATGCCAGTGATTTTTTTTTAATATTGACAATTTTTTACCTTAGCCCAGCATTGAACGCATAAAAAGTTAGGAGGAATTGGAATGAAAAAGATTATTTTATTATGTATCCTTATCGCTCTATCGATTGCGGTGTTTGCACAGAGTCCAAGGTTGATTAGTATGGGAAGTGTCTATGGTTATATCGATGATGACTATGACATATTTACTTACCCCGCAACAATTAATTCTTACGCAAAAAATGTATATGGATATCTGGGATCATCATGTTCTGATGAATATTCATATAATTTCGGTTTTAATTGCTTGTTATCGAAATTTGTCCTTGGCGTATATTTCAATAAACCATTGCCCAGTATGGCACTTAATAACTATGTCGAGCAAAGTTATGCAATGCTCGATAAAAGATTCCAGATGTTTCTGGGTCTAAATGAAAATATCGCTGCTACTTTTTCTCTGGCAATGGATAGTTATACCGCACCTTCAAGAGCTAATGAAGATACAGAGAATGCCATGGCATTAGGCTTTGGAATTGGCTACTCTACAGATAAATTTGATCTTGGTGCAAACATTCTACTGCCTTCATATTCCACTGAAGACTATTTTATAGATAATAATTCTATCGAACAGAAAGAATCTAAATCGCTTATCGATATAGCCGGCAGAATGCTTTTAACAGAATACAACAGCAGAGAAATCATCGGAAAAGTTAATCTGCATACTGGCTCATCCACCTTCGATGACGGTGTGAATAACACAAATGATATTGAAAGTAGTTATATGGCTTTCGATCTCGGATTTGCCGGCTTGCTCAATATCGATGATGACAATTTGCTGGTTATTGGCATCACTCCCTTTGGTTTGCATAACGCAAAAACCGAATCTGGTACTCAGGATTATACGGAAACCTCCACTACTAATACTATTATGCTGCCCGCCTTTAATATTGGTTTAGAATCAAAAATTTGTAAATGGCTCGTTGTCCGTAGCGGAATTATTCAAAATTACTTGATGGTCACCGAAACAGATGAATACGTAGATGATAATGGCAAAATGGAAGAGACCATAAAATACAAGGACAGCCACTTTGATTTCAAAATGGGTATGGGTATGTTCTTTAAAAATTTCACTCTCGATTTTGTCTTTAACGAACGATTCCTCCATAATGGACCAAACTTCATTACAGGTGCCGTTACTGAAAATGTTATCGGCAAATTGATGCTCAAATATAGCTTCTAATTAATAATTATCGCTTTGCGCCAGTCAGACCGGAAGGCGCAAGGCGTTGCTATCCGTCCTCAATTGCTCCGCGATTGAGGACTTTTTTTATCCGCTTAACCAGCAAATGATATTTCTTGAAAATCAAAAATTATATATATATAAAAAATGTCAATCCAGTCACTTGTAAAAAAAATGGTCGGGATGAGAGGATTTGAACCTCCGACCTCGCGGTCCCGAACCGAGCGCGCTACCGAACTGCGCTACATCCCGACGTACTGGAATGAAATTTTGCCTGCCCTGTTTTCTGTCAAGCAATATCAATGCCCTGGCATACCCCCAAAATTAGTTCGAAAAGTGGAAATAATGATCAAGCAAACAATTTATCGTCAACATCCCGGAGTCCTATAGACCATCATGGATGTAACTTAGCTGATTTGTTAGCTTCCAGATAAAACCTCCCAAATGTTCGAAGATCTCCGGGATGGTTGACCCACAATAATACAACTATATTCATTTTTTCCCAGCTATCAGCCAATGCAGACGTGTTTCATCTTTATCAATCAATAAGCATTATTGAATATGCTCACTTCACATCACTCTTCACCCATCACACATCACTATTCTCAATTATATCCCCTCTGCGCCCCCTGTCTGCCTTGTCGAACATTGTTCGTAGTATGGTGGTTCATAATCTTCTCTTTTTTTTACAACCACTGAAGGCATGGAATAGCGCTGAAAATGTAAGAAAATTAAAATACTTGTAGATCATCATTCTTATTCCTCTTTTCTTACTTCTGTGTAATTCTGTGATTTCTGTGGTTCATAATCTTCTCTTTTTTACAACCGCTGAAAGCTCTGAATGACACTGAAAATGTAAGACAAGAAATAATGCCACTCATTTTATTACTCATTCCTTTTTTTCTGTGCTTCTCTCCGTTCGTGTCGTTCGTGCTGTTCGCCTGCCATGTCGAACCTTGTTCGTAGTTGGTAGTTCATAATCTTCTCTTTTTTTTAATTAACTTGGTTGATAGCTAATCGGTAATAATGTAAAAAACGCATGCTAAACCGGGTGAAGAGGCGAAGGAGAGGGAGGACGGATACTGAGTATAAAACTCCCCGAGCTAAAGGCACGGGGCTACTCATTCAAAATTAAACATCCAAAATTCAAAATTATCCCATCATCCTTGCAGGGTGTTTTGAAACAGAGATAAGAAAAATTCCGGGGGCATACCAGTGATATTGAGAACTGAGTTGACAAAAAAAGGGAAGATATTTATTTTCCCAGGCATCCTGACAGGAGGTGTTTCATGGAAATAGTGCCAATGACCCACTATGTGAAAGCTGCGGGCTGAGCAGCCAAGTTAAGCCCGGGGGACCTGGGCAGAGTGATGCAGGGTTTGCAATTGCCGGTGAATGATGATTTGTTATTAGGAGTAGGAAGTAGTGATGATGCCGGAATATACAAGCTTACTCCTGAGCTGGCACTTGTGCAGACTCTCGATTTTATCACACCTGTAGTGGATGATCCTTATATATTTGGTCAGATTGCCGCTGCTAACAGTCTAAGTGATGTCTGGGCGATGGGCGGCGTAGTTCGCACTGCTTTAAATATAGTGGCTTATGATAATTGTCATCTCACGTTAGATCATCTGAAAGAGATACTGGCTGGTGGTGCGGATAAGATCAGGGAAGCCGGCGGAGTGATGATGGGCGGTCACACTATTGCTGACCCGGAGATGAAATATGGATTATGCGTCACAGGCACAGTGCATCCGGAAAAATATATCCGCAATAATACTACTCAGCCAGGAGACGTAATAATTCTCACCAAGCCTTTGGGTATGGGCGTGATCACCACTTCTATCAAAGGCGAGATGACCGATGAAGCTACTATAAAAGAAGCTGTCTTTTATATGTCTTATCTTAATAAATATGCTGCTGAAGCAGCAATTCGTATTGGGGTGCACGCCATGACGGATGTTACGGGATTTGGCTTATTGGGGCATCTTAATGAAATGACCAATCAGCAAACTTCCATAGAGCTTGAATATAATAATATACCCATTATAGAAGCTGCTCATGAGCTGGCTTCCTATGGTCTCTTCCCTGCCGGAACCTATTCCAATGAGGGTTATTATCAAGATTATTGCCAGATAGATGAGAACTTGCAAAATGACGATAAAATGTTGCTTTATGATCCGCAGACCTCTGGTGGTCTACTTCTGAGCGTAGCAGAAAACAAGGCAGAACTTCTTATGCGGGAGCTACGGGAAACCGGAATTTCACGGGCAGCAGTTATCGGCTGTGTGTCACCTAAAAAACATTGCAATATTATAATCAGGAGATGATCATGAAAGCCTGCCGCTTTGGTAATCCCCTTTCTTCTGGGGCTGTTATAGAAAAGCCTACAAAATTTCTCTCAAAATTTGATGCTTCAGGCATCAGACAAAGCAAAAATTCTACTTCGATCTCTTTTAGTTACAGACTTTCCAATAATGATGTAGTTTTTGGACTGGGTGAACAGATGGGAGGCATCAATAAACGCGGCAGAAAATATATCACCTATAATACGGATGTAACCGAGCATACTCCGGAAAAACTATCTCTATATGGTTCGCACCCTTTTCTTATCGTTCATGGGAAAAAGGATTGGGGGATATTTCTGGATTATCCCGGCGAAATCTTATTTGATCTAGGATTTTCGCATAAAGACCTGCTAATGATCACCGTGCAGTCTCATGATTTTGATCTCTTTTACTGGTGTGACCTCACCTGGCAGGAAATAGTTACGGAATACATCACGCTCACCGGAGGTGTTTACATCCCGCCTAAGTGGGCATTTGGATATCAACAGAGCCGCTGGAGCTATCCTGATGCAGATAGCGTTAGAGAAATTGCCGATAAATTCCGCCAGCTTGGTATCCCCTGTGATGCAATTTACCTCGATATAGATTATATGCAGGATTATAAGGTATTTTCAATCAATAAAGAGCGTTTCCCCAAATTCAGCGAATTTGTGAAGGAACTGAAAGATAAAGGTTTTCATCTCGTGCCCATAATTGACCCGGGCGTAAAAATTGAACCCGAATATAAGGTCTTCGATGAAGGGTTCAAAAATAAATATTTCTGTACGGACGAAGCAGGAGAGTTTTACAAGGCAGCGGTTTGGCCCGGTCTCACTCATCTTCCTGATTTCTCTGCGAAAGCTGTCCGCACCTGGTGGGGCGGGCTTTATGATCAATTGATCACTCAGGGAATTGAAGGCTTCTGGAATGATATGAATGAGCCTTCCATCTTCTTCTCAGAGCCACGCAGTAAGGTTATTTACGAAAAATTGCATCAAGCTGCCAAAAGTGATAAACTAATTGAGCTGGATTTGAGCTCACTTCGGGGAGAACTCACTCGATTGCATAACAGCAGAGATGATTATAAAGCCATCTATCAGCACCCGGAAAAGAATTGCAGGATATGCCATGACAATATTCACAATCTTTATGGTGCTCAAATGACCCTGGCATTTTCTGACCATGTGCAGGAAAAATATCCTGAGAAAAGGTTTTTAATCTTCAGTCGCTCCAGCTATAGCGGCTCACAGCGTTATGCCGGCATCTGGTACGGAGATAATAAAAGCTGGTGGCAACACCTGGAAATGAATATCAAAATGCTGATCAATTGTAATCTTGGCGGCTATTTTTATAGTGGAGCAGATATTGGCGGATTCGGAGATAACTGCCGGTCTGAACTTCTCGTCCGCTGGCTGCAACTTGGCGTATTCAGTCCGCTTTTCCGCAATCACTCGGCTATCTATACCCGCAACCAGGAGCCCTGGGCATTTGATGATGATACTCTCATAAATTCTCGCAATATTATCCGCCTGCGTTATGCCTTTATGCCCTGGCTGTATTCGCAGTTTTTAGAATTTGCCGGTATGAATATCCCGCTAATCCGCTCATTATACTGGGATTATAATACACCCCGTGCTCTGCAAACCGAAGATCAATTCTGCTTTGGCGAAAGCTGCCTCATTGCACCTGTATATAAACCAAACAGCACCGGCAGATTCGTGTACCTGCCGGAAGACCGCTGGCTTATCTGGAAAGCTCGTACCTGGGAAGAACGCAATCTGGAAATCATAGAAGCCGGAGATCACTATCTAAATTGCCCATTAGACAGACAATTGATCTTTTTCCGTGAAAATTCACTTTTTGCTCTGCAGGAACCGGAAGATTTCGTGGATCAGCGTAAACCCGATACCTTGATCATTATCGGATTAGTTACCCGCCAGGCACAACTCAAATTAATGGTAGATAGCGGTAAATATCCCGCCTTCTCAGGCATGTCTGTTCTGGAAATTTCTGTCAATTTTATTGATAACTGCTTTGAAATCGAGACCCATACAATAAAAAAAGAGACTCTGCCCTGGAAACATCTGGTTTTTGAGCTCTATGATACCGAGGGTAAACTGGCGATCAGCCATAGAAAAATATAAATAAGAGGACTTATGAAAATAACAATTATCATCACTTTTTTGCTTTTTACGACAATAATACTCGCCGCTGATATCGATATAGAACGCATATATCGTTACGCCGGTGAAAATGCCCCGGAACTTGTAGATTTATTAGAAACTGCCGCACCCGATACGCTGCCCTATTATGAATTTCTTCTAAAAAATAGCTCTGCTTCCGACCTGGCAATCCTCACGGCAGATTATCTCAAGCAAAATGTGCATTATGCCCTTTTATCCAGAACACTTAAGTATGCAAAATCCTATGATGACCAGATATTTAATCACTTTGTATTGCCCCACAGAATGTCTCAAGAGCCCCTCGAAGAATGGCGTCCAGAATTCTATAAAGAACTTTTACCAATGATAGAAGACTATGAACATATAGAAGAAGCTGCCATCATCATCAATATCTGGTGCCTGGAGCAAATGACCTATAAGCCCACCCATGGTCGCGATCAAAGTGCCTTCACCTCTATAAAACGCGGTTTTGGCAGATGCGAAGAAATGATGATCATCTATATGTGTGCCGCACGTGCTCTAGGAATTCCCGTGCGAAGCTGCTCTGCCCCATATTGGAATTTCACAGATAGCAATCATGCCTGGATTGAGGTGTGGACGCCAACAGGCTGGAAATATCTGGGCGAACCCGCCAGCTCACTCAGCAAAACCTGGTTCACCAGTACCACGCAGCGTGCCACCCTCATCACCGCTAATGCCTTTGGTAATTATCATCATCATAATACTATTAAGCAAAAAGATAATGTTACTACCCTTTGCTCAATTGAATTTTATACGGAAAGCTATAAGTGCCGCATTACGGTAATTGATGAAAATAACGAGCCGGTTGCAGATGCTCTTGTCATGCCTATGGCAGTATCATTTGGCGGTATCTGGCAAATGACCTCGCTCATTACTGACGAAAATGGCTCCTGCAGTATCCCACTGGGAAAAGGCAGCACCCTTCTGATGGCTGGCAAAGACTCCCTGGCTGCCTGGCAAATGCTCACTAATCTGGATGGTGATGACAGAGATATCGTTCTCACGCTCACCCAAAACAGGCAGATCGATGAAGAATTCTTATTTCTGTTTCCTCTACCGGGCTCTAATCCGCTTGATAATGAAGAACCCACTTTTTTTGACGAAAAATTTGATCTCATGCGGGAAAATGCCGATCTCAAAAGGAAAACCAGGCTTGATTCCAGAAAACAAACTGCTGAATTTGCTCGTCTATACGACGCAGTATATCAAAAAAACCCGCCTGATGATGAATATTTTGCCGAGAGAAAATCCTTTCTTGATAAAGCAGATGAATTGGCAGATAATACCCCTCACTTTTTGCAGGTGCTAAATAAACAAGATAGTGCCAAAAACTGGATCATCATGGAGATGATAAAAACCTGGGATATCAAAGACCTTTGTGAATTGCCGGATTCCACCGCAATAGCAGATATCTGTGATATTTTTTCGGCAAACCGCTACCGCTTTGCCGCCTCAGACAGCCTGTTTTCTGCCGGATGCATCGCCCGTACCTGGAGATCAGCAAGCCCCGTTCAAAACGCCTGGCAAAAAAATTTCTATCAATATATACTGCCATATTTTGCAGATGAGGCAGAAACTACCTTACATAACCTTAATAACTGGATAGAGCAAAGTACTGTAATCGAAGAAGATTTCCCCTGGAATTATTATTCCTCTCCACTCACTCCACCAGAAATCCTGAATCTGCAGATTATTCCCGAATTCTACAGGACAAAACTGCTGAATTCTGCCCTGAAACTCGCAGGTATCCCCGTCCGCTGGCAAGGACAATTAGAGTATCATAACGGCTTAGAATGGCTGGCAGCAACCTCTACAGCAACAGAGAATACACCCGAAAGTGAACTAAAAGAATTCAGCCTGGTGATCACCGTGGATGGCGAGAATGTGCTGGCAGAACCTTACGGAAATTTCCTGATTGCCAGTCTGGAAAATGATGGCTACCTCTACCCCACCTGGTTCGATGGCGAAAATGATTCCCTTGCCTATAAAGGTAAATACCGTAAAACTGCTGATGAAGTTATTCATATCCAAGCCGCAATCCGTAATGGTAATGGCGATGCCCGCGTAATCATCAAACCCATTTTGGATGATGACCAGCAGATAGCCATCGATCTCCTTACACCTCGCGAATACCTTGATATCAGCCTCGATTGGAAGCCTGATGTTCTGGAAAATATTATAGATATCTCCGGTTCCCAGCCCTTTGAAGGTAAAAAAATTATCATGATCCGCTCTAAAGATGACAGCGAACCACAAAATCATACTACTCGCTTCCTCAGCGAAAAAATTGATAAATTTGCCGAACTCAATGCCCGGCTCTATATATATTCCGAAAACCGCTCTATGCGCGATCTGCAAAATGATGAACGATTGCAAACCGCTTATCTCCTACGCGGCAAGCCAATCTTATCCGATATAATAGCCGCAGAAAATTATCCCGCTCTCTTCATACTAGACGAAAATAATGCCCTCATTTTCTCTACTACCGGCTATAATATGGGTATCGCAGACCTTATTATCAGAAAGCTGAAGTAATTTTCCTGCAGAAATGATTTATAACTATGAATAAAAATCGCCTCAATGGCATTATCATGGGCAGCATTGCCTACCTGATGTGGGGATTTCTCCCCCTGTACTGGAAACTTATCATTAATGTCCGCCCTCTGGAAATACTTGCTCACCGCATTGTCTGGAGCCTGGGATTCATCCTCCTCATTCTGGCAATCAAACGTGACGCAAAGTGGCTGCATATTATCAAAAAAAATCCCAAACTTCTTCTGCTCTATCTTGCCAGTGCCATTTTAGTAAGCGTTAACTGGTTCACCTATATCTGGGCAGTTAATAACGCCCATACGGTTGATGCCAGCCTGGGATATTTTATCAACCCGCTCTTCACTGTTTTCCTCGGTACAGTATTTCTCCGCGAAAAACTTGTCACTGCTGAAATTATTGCCGTTATTCTCGCTCTTATCGGCGTAGTATTCCTCTCTGTTTATTACGGCTCGCTGCCCTGGGTTGCTATTGTGCTCACTATCTCTTTCGGGCTCTATGGCTTGATCAAAAAACAGGGACCTCTCGATGGTATCCAAAGTCTGGGTCTGGAAACCATGATCATCTTCATCCCCACTTTGATCTTCCTTATTCACCTTGATACAAATAGCAATGCCGCCTTTATCCACTCCGGCATAAAAACTACCCTCCTGCTCTTTGCTGCCGGCACTATCACTGCCACTCCACTTCTACTCTTTGGTCAAGCTGCCCGAAAAATACCCCTCTCCACTCTCGGCTTCCTGCAATATCTTGCCCCCACCTTCCAATTCCTCATCGGAGTCTTCATCTTCCACGAAGCATTCCAATTCCCCAAGCTTATTGGCTTCGCCATTATCTGGATCGCACTCATCATCTTCACCTTCACCCGCTTCTCAAGACATAATATTACCCAATATTCTAAGTAATGCCTTGAACGATCAATATACATCTGATACTGAGATAATTGAAGAATTGCAGAATTTATAATATTCTCACTGTGTTTCCTGATATCTCTTGATCAGCATTTCAATTGCTTTTATATCAATCTGCTTGTGAAGAAGATATTCTTCACCTGCAAACAGCTTGGGAGTTTTATATTGCGCTAAAATACTAATATTATGATTATTGCATAAGGAATTATTAACAAGCTTACCATTTTCTGTGTTGATATCATATTTATTTATGGTTATATTGGGATTTGTTTCTTCAATGTACATTAAGGCTTCATTTGCTGAAATATGAAGAGTATCTTTTTCATCATAAATATAATCAATACTTAGCACAATATTTTCCTGATCATGAGTATTTTCCCGGACATCATAAAGCAGGGGCACGCAGCAGCCTCCTGCCTGGGCGTATTCTTTAACGACCCGCCGTAATTTGTCATAGATATCTAAGCCGGTAACTAGCTGATTACCTATAAGCACGGCAGGATAATCGATTGTGCCGAATTCTTTTATCAATTCCTGCAATAGCGTTTGAGCATCATTTTCATAAGTGTAATATTGAGTTGCGTCCAGATAATACTTCTCTTCAAGCTCCGGAAGAACAAAATTGAATAGATCATCGCAGAGCGGACAATCATCCTCGATAAAGAGCAGCATCTGGATTTGGATTTCCCCGTATTCAGTATCTGATCCGATGACAAAGAGATGAAAAATACAAAAAAGCAGGATCAATACTAATTTCATATCAGCCTCCTAAAGTGCTGAAAATTAAAACAATTCCGATAGAAAATAAAAGAACTGCCATCAGAATTTTCGTCAGTCCGGTTTTTTGGGCTACCCATTCTCAGATATTTACTCATTTCGCAAAGATATTTTGCGTTCTCAAGCAGACTTTTACCAGCAATAGCATCACCGGCACTTCGATGAGCACGCCCACCACCGTGGCAAGTGAAGCGCCGGAAGAAAGCCCAAAAAGCATGGTGGAAGTAGCAATGGCAACTTCAAAATGATTGGAAGCCCCTATCATCGCAGCCGGAGCGGCAAATTCATAAGATAGCTTTAATAATTTTGCAGCAATGTAACCAATTGTGAAAATTAGTATCGTTTGAATAAAGAGCGGAATTGCTATCCATAATATTGTGAGAGGCTGCTCCAGTATCACTTCACCCTTAAAAGAAAAGAGCAGAACCAGTGTAACTAAAAGAGCAATTATAGAAACTGTACCGAGGTGCGGAATAAACTTCCGCTCAAAATAATCCCTGCCTTTTCTGGCAATTATCCATTTTCGCGAAAAATATCCCGTCACCAGCGGCAAGGCTACATAGATCAATACAGATAAAATAATAGTCTGCCAGGGAATGGGCATATTGTTTTCACCCAGCAAAAAGCCGCCTAATGGAGCATATAACAGAAGCATCGTTAGCGAATTGATTGCCACCATCACCAGCGTAAGCCCCATATTACCTTTACTCAGCCAGCTCCAGACCAGCACCATCGCCGTGCAGGGCGCTATCCCCAATAGTATCGCCCCAGATATATAGCTGCGATACAATTCCACTTCCTGCCCCGTTTTCACTATTTCTGTTCCACTGATAAAACCTGATTTATAGAAAAGCGTGAGAAAAAAAGTGGCTATAAAGAACATCGTAAACGGCTTGATCAACCAGTTTATCACTAAGGTGAGAACCACGGGTTTCGGCGTTTTACCGGCTTTTATCACTTCGCCAAAATCAATCTTGACCATGATGGGGTACATCATGAAAAAAAGACATATCGCTATCGGTATGGAAATCTGATAAAAAGAAAAATTATCCAGAGCTACAGCGATCTGCGGAGCATTTTTGCCCAGAACGATCCCTACTGCTATGCAGAGCATAACCCATACTGTCAAATAACGCTCAAATACGCTCATCTTCTTTTCCGTCACCTTTTTTTCGGCAACTTCACAAAACTTGCTCACAATCCCTCCTTGATATTTTCTGCTGCCACACTTTTCTCGCAGCCGCCACAGCCTGTCTCTCGCCTGCCTGTCATTAGCACCCCTGTCAGCAGATGATCAAGGCATCCTTAGTTTTTTTGATTTTATACCTTCCCAGATAGGTTAGGATGAATTCCTGCTCAGAAGAACCAGCCAAAAATTCCTTCTGGATATAGTATTCACAACCTTCTGCTGTGAATCGATAATAATCTCCAATATCACACTCGGGCATCATCTTATCTGGTGAAACCAACCGACCGGATGGTATTTTCACGGCATTTCATCAGCCTTTTATCTGATAAAATTTTCCAATTGAGATCACCCCGCCATGACTGAGCAGGTAACGCAGGAATTCTCTGTTCTCTACCCGTAATTCCATGGATTCTAACCGATCAGTTTTTTGATCTTTTCAGGCGAAAGCACTTTGCCAGCTGCTACTACTTTTTCATCAATCACCAGTGCCGGCGTCATCATCACACCATAATCCATGATATCATTGATATCAGTAACTTTTTCCAGAATTGCCTCTATGCCCAGCTCGTTAACTGCCTGCTGCGCATTAGCTTCCATCTTTTTGCATTTGGGACAGCCGGTCCCTAAAATTTTTATTGTCATCTTTCTTCTCCTTTTTATTATTTTATTCTACGCGATCCAGATTAAATAGATGCCACCAAGAATCACCAGCACTCCGCAGATTTTCTTGATAACTACGGCACCTTTTGATTTTTCATTCCATTTAAGATAACGCTGAACTACCTCAGTAAAGGTTCCTGCCAGCACTATCACAGAACAGTGACCCACCCCGTATAAAAGCACCAGAAGGGCTGCCAGCAAAAAATGTGTGGTCGCCACTTTGAAGGCTACCGTCAGCACTGGTGCCATATAGGCAAAGGTGCACGGACCAAGAGCAATGCCAAAAAGTAAGCCTAATAGCAAAGCTGCCATTAAACCTTTCTTTTTGAAACCCGGTTGCCCTACACTCCCTGCAAATGGCAACGGAATGATATCCAGCAAATGCAAACCTACCACAAAAAAGATCACTGCCACCAGATAATTCCCAATAGTGCCCACATCCCCAAGCATTCTACCAAGTGCCGCTGTGATTACACCCACAATACCAATTGTGATCAGTATTCCTGTGGAAAATAGAAGCGAAATGGTGAAAGCACGACGCGTGGATATCCTGCCCTGCTCATTCACAAATCCTACAATGAGAGGAATGCTGGCAAGGTGACAAGGGCTCAATAAGATACTAAGGATACCCCAGACAAAGGACGCCGATAGCGAGACTAATACAGAACCTTCCATTGCCCGAGTCGCCCAGATAAAAATCGATTCTATCATAATTCCGCTCCGGTTTCCTTTATCTTAGCTATGATGTCTTCTTTGGAAAGAAAGCCTTCATGACGCCAGTACTGCTTGCCAGCCTGATCAAAGAAGATTTGCGTAGGGATAACGCGCACCTGGTATTCATTACCAAGATCACGATAATCTGCAATTTCCAGTATAAGTATATTTGCTTTGCCTTCTAATTCTTCTTCCAATTCAGCAAATATTGGCTTCATCATTTTGCAGGGGATGCAGTTATCCGCCCCTAAATCAAGTACCGTAGGTAAACCGTTCCCCAGAACCTTCGTCAGCGGATTCTGGGGACGCGATGCTTTCTGCTCAGCTACCCAGGCTTCATTAAGAACGATATCAGCAGAATTTTGCAAATCCTCCATATATTGCTCCGTCTGATCACTCTGTTTCTGCTGCTCCAGATAACTGCGTATGTCACTTTGCACGGCTTCAAATGAAGCTCCACTCATCTGATCGATATTTTCCCGATAAAATTGTTTCATCTCCGATTCACTTATTTCTATCTCATCTGCCAATCCGGCAAAAAGCTGCTGAATACCCAAAGATTGCTCTGCCTCACTGCTGCCTTCTACACTAAGATATCCCTTTTCTATAGCTGTTTGAACCAGTAATTTCTGCATCACTAACTGATCAAGATAGCCATCCTTATTATTTTTGAACATATCTCTATATTGCCGTGGCAAATTTCTAAAATCTTCTTCAAATCGAGATTTTGTGATAGATTCGCCATTCACCACCGCCAGCACGTCGCCTTCAGCTTTCGGCTTAACTTTTTGTACTGTCTTCTCCACAGGCGCAGCTGCCGGCTTGGTTTCCGCTTTTTCTGCAATTTCTGATTCTTTCTCAGGCTCTTGCTCTGGCTTAACCGGTTGCTCCTCCGTGCTACCGCTAAAAAGGTCTTGCGGTCTCACAGAAGGAACTTCGATTTTTTCGCTAAGAGTCTCGCTCTCGTAGGCTGATTCTGATCCCTGCGGCTGATTCTTCAGGACGATTACTGCCACTACAGCTATTATGATAACTGCAAAAATCAGGATTTTTCCTAAATTATTCATAAAATTCACTCCAGTTAATTCCTCTTTGTCTGTTTTGCTTCATAAATTTTTACAAAACATCTAACCACAACATCCAGCTTTATTAACCGATGACGGTTTTTCCGTTAATGCTTCTAATTCATGCTTTATGATTTGAAAAGCTGTTTCGATATTCGCATCGTCCACATTTGTGCCTCCCTTGGCAAACCCAAGCTCCGTGAGCACAAATGAATGACTTTCTATACCCCGATTTGCCAAATTCTTTGCTGCACATCGCAAAGGGCAGCCATCTATCGTGATATTCTGTTCAGCATCCCGAGCAGAAACAATGAAACCTGAGATATCAGCACCTATCCCGGCAAGGCAACTCATTTTGCCATACCCCTCTTTGCCTAATTTACGCGCTATTAGATCAGATAGAGCACCTGCATCTGCACCCCCTGAACAAGAATATATAAGATTTACACCTTCATTTCCACAACAACAATCGCTCATAATTTTCTCCTTGGTTTTTCTATCTGTAAAATGTACCAAATACCACACCACTAATAGTTGCCATCACAACTACCAGCGCCACAAATATTACCGTTTTTTTCGTGCCCATCACGCTGCGGATTACCAGCATATTGGGCAATGAAAGCGCCGGTCCTGCCAGTAAAAGAGCTAAAGCAGGTCCATTCCCCATGCCATTACCCATCAAACCCTGCAGAATCGGAACTTCTGTCAATGTGGCAAAATACATGAATGCCCCTGATATCGAAGCAAAGAAATTTGCCCAAAGCGAATTACCACCCACCAAAGTTTGAATCCAACTCGAGGGAATCAGACCCTCATGCTCGGGACGACCCAGGAGTGAACCGGCAATGAGAACACCAAAAAATAAAAGCGGCAAGATCTGTTTGGCAAATCCCCAGGTAGCGGAAAACCAGTCACCCAGCTCTCCCTCATCCACACTCGTAAAATAGGAAAGACCTATTATCCCCGTAATAAAAGTTATCATGGGATTGCCTCTAAAAATGATATGAACCGCAATCACTGCAACGGCTGTTACCAGTATCTTCCAGAACTGCATCTTGAAAATTCTATTTAAGACAATGCTAAATAAAACTGCCAGTACTGCCGTGATAACCCATTTAGCATTGTAGATTGCTGCCCAGAATCCGATATCCACGGAGGGCTTACCCCAATTGGCAAAAACCAGAATGAGAACCATTATACCAAAATGCACTACCTCCTGCCAAAGCGGACGACTCACTTCCGGCTCCGGTTGCCCCATCTGTTGCTCATGCTTTTGCTTTTCTTCTTTACGGAAAATAAACGCCATGATCAAACCGATTATCACGCTGAAGACTATCGCACCCACTGCCCGAGCAATGCCTATCTCTATTCCCAAGACCCGCGCCGTCAGGATTATTGCCAATATGTTTATCGCCGGACCTGAATATAAAAAGGTGGTCGCAGGTCCCAACCCCGCTCCCCGCTTATAAATCCCACTGAACAACGGTAATATCGTGCAGGAACAAACCGCCAGAATCGCTCCCGATACCGAAGCCACTGCATAGGCAGTTACTTTCTTTGCCCGGGCTCCCAGATACTTGATCACTGATGCCTGACTGATGAATACGCTGATCGCTCCCGCTATAAAAAATGCCGGCAACAAACAGAATATTACATGCAATTGAGCATATTCCTTGACCATGTGCAAAGATTCCATTATCGCATTCTGCAGACGCACCGAGTTCACCGGCAAAAAGAAAGCCGCCAGAAACACGATAACTATGAGCAGCAGAATTTTCCACTCACTCCTCCATTCCATACTCATCTCCTGTTATTATATTTTGTTAAATAACGAAACATAAAGCCAAAAAAAATCAACAAATCTCCAAACGATTTGCTCTCAACGCCTTCTCTCTGTCAGACTCTATCTCCTCATCCTGCAACCCTTCCAGAAATTTTATGATCTCATGCACTATCGGATCACCTCTATTCAATTCATAATTGATAAACCTTTCCTCTTTAGTGAACCTGATTATCCCAGCCTGGCTGAGTATCTTAAGATGATTCGATACCGTGGACATTGATGTGCCGATAATCTCTCTGATCTCGCAGACGCAAAGAGGCTTAGCCCTCAGCATCATCACGATGCGAAGACGGGTTCTATCCCCCAAAGCCTTGAACCTGCTAACATAATTTTTTAATTCTCTTTTCATGTTTCGCCAAATATCGAAACGTGCTCCCACTGTCAATAACTTTTTTACCTACCCAAATTAATCCACCCCACTGAAAGAACCGTTGTTTCATTATTATAATAACAATTTTTCCCCATTTTTTACCCAAATCCCTAAAAAACCCGATTTTTATCACTTTTTGCTGTACTTTCTTACTTTATCTACCATATATATAACCTTTTATTAACCACAAGGCAATCTCAAACCAGAACAACAAAGATCAATCTAACATAATATTTCAGATTATTCTTTGTTGTTCTGCCCGGAAGTAATTTTATATGTTATTTGGTTGGTACGTATTTCGTGTATTTTGGGGAATTTATGATAATTTGGGAGTATTGGTGGTTTGATGGAACATTTTTCTGGACATGGCATGCTGATTGATAAAAATATCGGTTATAAGAGAAGTGGCAAGGAGAACAGCAGATGAATCCGGTGGAGATCATAATCAAAAAGCGTGATGGTGGCGAGCTTACAGCGGAAGAGATGCAGGCTTTTATAGGAGAATATCTGAGTGGCAAGATAGACAGCAGCCAGATGTCTGCACTTTTAATGGCGATTTATTTTAATGGCATGAGTGCAGTGGAGACTCATCAGCTCACGGAGTTGTATATAAATTCGGGTGACAGGATAGAATTTGCTTCTAATCTTCCTACAGTAGATAAGCATTCCACGGGTGGCGTGGGCGATAAGATAAGCCTGATGCTGGCTCCGATAGTGGCAGCTTGTGGAGTGGCAGTGCCTATGATTTCCGGCAGGGGACTGGGTCACACGGGCGGAACGCTTGATAAGCTGGAATCCATCAGCGGTTTCCATACAGATTATGCTCAGGAAGATTTCAAGAAATTTGTCAATACTTCCGGTCTGGCAATTATCAGTCAAAGCCGGAAGCTTGTACCGGCAGACCGGCATATCTATGCCTTGCGGGATATCACAGGCACCGTGGAGAGTCTGCCTTTGATAACTGCCAGCATCATGGGCAAGAAGATAGCCGAGGGAGCCCGCAGCCTTGTGATAGACCTCAAAGTGGGCAGTGGAGCATTTATGAAGAACCTGGCTCAGGCAAAAAAGCTGGGTGACTTGCTGCAGGTGACAGGCGAAAGTTTTGGGCAGAAGGTAAAAGTAATCTACACGAATATGAATTCGCCTCTGGGAAACTATTGCGGAAACGCTTTGGAAGTAATAGAGGCTATAGACTATCTGAAGGGCAAAACTACCCCCGATCTGGACACTATCACTCGCACGCTGGCTCTGGAAATGCTGATAATAAGCGGGAAATACAGTGATAGAACTGCTGCGAAAGCAAAAATTGACAGCGTGATAAAAAATGGAGCTGCATTAGATAAATTTATAGAACTAATTAAACAGCAAGGCGGAAATCCTGAAGTTATCGATGATTATGGGCTATTTTCTTCTGCCGTATATGAATTGCCTGTTATCACCAATCAAAAGGGTTATATAAAATCTATAGACACTCGCCAGATAGGATATGCTCTGGTGAGCATAGGAGCGGGACGGCGTACACTGAATAGTGAGCTTGACGCCGCTGCTGGAGTGTATCTGCCGTGCAAAATTGGAGATGAGATAGATGCTGCCGGCAAGCTGGGGAAAGTATTCTGCAATGATAGAGCAGCCGGGGCAGCCGCCTGTAAACGCATATCCGAGGCTTATATCATAACCGGTGAGAAAATTGACAGGCAGAAGATGATCTTATAAGAATATTCTGGGAGAAAACTATGTATAATTATCTATTTGGACCAGTACCCTCCAGACGTTTAGGGATGTCACTCGGCATTGATCTGGTTCCCAAAAAAGTCTGCACATTTGATTGCGTTTATTGTGAGGTGGGTAAAACTACTAAGCTCACACTGGATGTGGCAGAATATATCCTTTATGACAGAGTAGCCGGTGAATTGGAGCATTTTTTTGAGCACAATCCCGAGCCTGATTATATAACCTTTTCGGGCTCAGGTGAACCGACCTTGAATAGCCGGATAGGTGATGTGCTGCAATTGGTAAAGCAGAAAAAACCGCAAATTCCGGTGGCTGTGCTCACAAACGGCTCGCTACTCTATAGAAAGAAACTGCGTGAAAAGCTGATGGATGCCGATGTGGTGCTGCCCTCTTTGGATGCGGCTACCGCTTCCTGCTTCATGAAACTAAATCGTCCTGCCGCTGGACTTGAAATCAAGGAATATATCAGGGGATTAATAGATTTCAGGAAGGAATTTAAGGGAAAAATCTGGCTGGAAGTATTTATATTGCCGGATTATAATAACGGTGAAGAGCAGCTTTTGGCACTGAGAAAAGCCATCGCAGCAATCAATCCTGACCGGGTGCAATTAAATACTCTGGATAGACCCGGGGTGATAAATAATCTCAAGAAGGCTTCCCAAAGCGAATTGAAAAGTATCATCAACCTGTGGGAGCTTGATAACGTGGAAATTATTGCTGCTGCCCCACTTAGAAAACATATCTTGTCCTACAGAGAAGATATGGAATCTGCTATCCTGGAAACGATCAGCAGACGACCCTGCACACTTGATGATCTCACCCGTATTCTGGGTATTCATATCAACGAAATCAATAAGTATCTGGATGTACTGGAAGCTGAAACAAAAATTGAAGCCGTTGTGCTGGATAGAGGCGTGTTTTACCGGTTGCGGAACAGATGAATCTCTTAGTCTGCCTCGCTGAAGTTTTTGAATTCCTGCCAGAAATCCGGAAATGATTTCTTTACTACATCCTCATCATCAAATTTCAACCAGGGATATCTAAGCAGCAAGAGCGAAAATGCCATAGCTATTCTATGATCCGAATGCGTGCTGCAAGTTACTGCCGCAGGAGGCTTTTTTAGCGGAAATATCCTCAGAATGCCGTTTTCTATTTCTGCTCTGCCCCCCAACCTTGATATCTCCTGCCGTATTGACTGCACCCTATCGCTCTCCTTATACTTCAATCTCTGGATATTATAAATTTCGAGAGGAGATTCTGCCAATAAACCCAATACACTTAAAGTGGGTATCTGATCCGGCATCTGCTTCATATCTATCTTTATGCCGTGTAATCTTTTACCTATTATAATAGTGCCGCTGTCATCATCCAGTAATTGGGCTCCCATCTCTGCCAGAATATCGGCAAAACCGGCATCCGGCTGGCTGGAACACTTCCTTCTGCCAGGGACGAATACAGCCTTGCCGCTTATTGCCGCCAACGCCCAGAAATAGCACGCTGAAGAATAATCCGACTCCACTAAATAATTATCGGGAGCGGAAAGCCTGTTGCCGGGCTCTATAAATATACGGCTCTCATCTCTCTGAACTTTGATACCAAATTCACGTAGTAATTTTATAGTCATCTCCACATAAGACCAGGACACCCTGCTGCCTCTGATATTGAGGCAGATACCCTGTTCAAGACGCGGGGCAGCCAGAAGCAGGGCACTAAGGTATTGACTGCTGATAGTTGTATCTATCGAAGCTTTCTCTCCGGTGAGAGATTTTC
This sequence comes from uncultured Candidatus Cloacimonadota bacterium, assembly GCA_964604155.1. GTDB lineage: Bacteria > Cloacimonadota > Cloacimonadia > Cloacimonadales > TCS61 > Stygibacter. The sequence goes on from CAZRXY010000014.1 coordinate 71,428, forward strand.
CTTTAATAATATAGGGAAAACTATCATCTTCTATTTCTGCAGACATCTCACGTAACGCTTTCACTAAGGGCAAAAAGGGTCTTTTTCGTAACTGCAAAGAAGCATCAAGAGAATATCTGCCACCCTCTATCGTGCATAATAGAGCCAGCAGCAATCTAAATCCGGTAGCTGAATCTATGATTTTTATCTCTGCCTGACGACGATAATCCCCATACGGTATGATCTTCATGCCACCTGATAAGGGCACAAACCTGCAACCCAGCCGTTCTAAAGCAGTCTGAACCGTGAGCACATCCCGCGATCCCGTGTACCCCTGCAGAAATATCTCCGAATTCTGCTGCGAAGCCAGAATAAGCAGGCGGATCAAGACGGATTTCGAGCCGGGTAATTTTACGCTATACATACACCCCGTATTGTGATTAATAATCAAAGTGTCAAGCTAATATTCACGGGAACTGGCATACCCCCGTTTTTTTTAGAACTTAATCCTCAACTGCATATATTCTGCATACCTCCCCTTATACTTCTGTCGGCATTTCAACTTCCACGAACT
>CAZRXY010000015.1:0-14809 GCA_964604155.1 uncultured Candidatus Cloacimonadota bacterium
AACAAGATATGATTGCTTATTTCAGCCCAACGTAGATGAGGTGTATTCTCACCGAAATCGGAGTTGGGCTGAAAATATAGTTGACTTGCGAATGGTCGCACGACCTTCGCAATGGTGACGACTAATAACTTCATAAGTTCAATATTCCAAACTATCAAATAAATTTCGAGGGTATGCCAGGATAAACAAACTGCCCCGAGCTCCATCCAGAACAATAATTTATTTGCCACGGTCTCAACCCGCTAAATAACGGATTCACACGAGATAAAACTCGCTATATAAATGAATTGCCACGAGTTTTAACTCGTGGTCCTAAAAAACTAAAAAAAAAGGGGTTTTAACCCCAGATCAGATTTATAACGTTATCTCGAGAAAAATCCCTTTACAGGAGAATCATCCCAATCCCCCAGACCAATTCATTCAAAATTCCAAAATCCAAAATTCCCCCCGCAGTCTATTCTTGAGCTGTTAATAAGAAAGATTCCAGAGGAATGCCAGATTTAATGAGAAAATCATTGACAGATGAGGGCGGTAAAAAATTAATGGCATCAAAGATAAAATAAGGAAAGCAGATGGTGAGAAGTTCCGGGGAAAAGACGGGAATGGTAATTAAAGAAGAGTACTCTGACGGGGTACTTGGAATAGAAGATAACAAAGCATTCACTTTCAAGGTGGATGCTTTTTTTGTTTGGTGGAAATGATGGATATCGGCGAGATAATCCGCAGAAGCTTGGAAGAAGATATAGGTTATGGCGATATAACTACGGAGAGTCTGGGTTTAAATTCGCAGAAATCAAAGGCGGGTGTATTTGCCAAAAGCAGTGGAGTACTGGCTGGGATAGAGATATTCAGAGAGACCTTCCATCAGGTTGACAATGGATTGGAGATTACATTATATCATAGAGATGGAGCAATTTTAAAGTCAGGAGACAGGATAGCCGAGATAGTTGGCAGATCATCATCAATCCTAAAAGGTGAACGCGTAGCTTTGAATTTTTTACAGCGCCTATCGGGGATAGCTACATTGACTCGGGAATTAGTGAACAGGATAGGTGATCATCGAGCAAGATTATTAGACACCAGAAAGACCACGCCGTTACTGCGTCAATTAGAGAAGTATGCAGTACGGGTGGGCGGCGGTTATAATCACCGTTTTGGATTATATGATATGATCATGCTTAAGGAGAATCACATAGCATCTGTGGGCTCTATCAGTAAAGCGATAGAAAGGGTGCGAGCCATAGACACCAGCCATAAGTTAGAAATCGAGGTGAAGAATCTGGAAGAATTAAAGGAAGCAGCTTTAAACGCAGTAGATCGGGTGATGCTTGATAATATGTGCCTTTCTGAGATGCGTGAGGCTGTGCGTCTTTATAGTGGAAAGATAGAGCTGGAAGCATCGGGCAATGTAAATTTAGAGAGAATATCGGAAATTGCTGCTACAGGAGTAGATTTTATCTCCAGTGGCTTAATGACCCATTCCTACAAATCAATGGATATCAGTTTGATATTTGAAGAGGATGAATAAAAATGCGAAAAGAATTACAATTATTAGCAGAGATGCAGAAGCGCGATGACCGGATCACGGAATTGCAGGTTCTAGTGAAAAATCTTCCCGAGCAGTTAAACAATTTAAAAAAGAATGTATCTGTAGCGAAAGAAGAATTAGAAAATGTACAAAGTGAATTAGATAACAACCGGAAGGAACAGGACATGCGGGAACTAGAGATAAAGAGCAACAAAGAAGTGATGGGAAAATATCAGAATCAATTATTGACAATTCAGACCAATAAAGAATATAAAGCCTTAAATAGAGAAGTGAGTCATCTTGAGCAGAAAAATATCGAGCTTGAGGATGAGATAGTGGCATTAATGGAGCAAAACGAGGAGTATCGAGAGCATAAGGCAGCTTCAGAGAAGGCTTTTGAGAGAGCATTAGCAGAATTGAAGGCAAATGAAAAGCGTCTGGAGGATGAGATAGAGACGGTACAGATTGAGATGGAAAAGTACAGCAGTGAACGTAAGGTATTAGCTGGTGAATTGCCGACGTCATTAGTAAAGAAATATGCGGCATTAATCAAAAACAGGAATCGTAAGGCGCTGGTATATCTTGTGGGCAATTCTTGTGGGGGGTGTGGGTTTATGATAAGGCCGCAGGTGATGGTCGATCTTCATGAGGGCGAAAAGATCATATATTGTGAGGGTTGTGGTAGATTTATAGTTTTTGATGTGAATAGATAGAGAATCTGTCGGAGAGGATCAAATATCTGCTGTCCAGCATTAGCTGGAGAGAGGAAAGTCCGAACACCGCAGGGCAGGATACTTCTTAATGGGAAGTCTTTGTGAAAAGGAGCGAGCTCCACAGAAACAAACCGCCTGTTTATGGTAAGGTTGAAATGGCAGAGTAAGAGCCTGCCAGATTCTAGCGTGAGCTAGAATGCTCGGAATGCCTTATCCGGTGCAATGCCAAATAGGGGAGCAGTCTTCGGACCCGGATTTGCCCGATCCGGTTTGCTCCCGGGTAGGCAGCTAAAGCCGGCATTAATTGTCCCCGTTGGGAATAGCGATATCCGGCTTAGAGAAATAGATATTAGGTTACTTGTTAGGTGATCTACAGAATTCGGCTTATGATCGTCTCCGACAGCACAAAAAAAAGAGAATAGGAAAAATAATGCAGAAAAGATGGAAGATAGCAGATGAATTAAGTTTAGAAGAGAAAGAAATTCAAAAACGAATAACCGAGGAGATGAAGTGTCCCGATATGATAGCAGAGATGCTTGTCAGGCGAGAGCTTTATGACCAGTCAGCGATAAACAATTTTTTCCACCCCAGCCTGTCATCCACGCATGACCCGTTCCTGTTTGAGGATATGTCTAAGGCAGTTGATCGAATAATAAAGGCAATCAAGGACAATGAATTGATTACTATCTATGGTGATTATGATGTGGATGGCACTACTTCTACGGCTTTATTGTATCTTGGATTAAAGAAGGTGAATGCGCACATAGATTTCTATATTCCGCACAGGATGATCGATGGTTATGGTTTATCGATTTCAGGAGTTGATCAGCTCAAAGAAAATGGCACATCTTTGATAATCAGCGTAGATTGCGGGATCAATTCTATCAATGAAGTTGAGTCGATCAATAATCTCGGCATGGATATTATTATCACAGACCATCATAATCCCAAAGAAGAATTGCCCGATGCTGTAGCGATCATCAATCCCAAATTGCCTGATTGCCGCTATCCCTGCAAGGAGCTGGCGGGAGTGGGCGTTGCCTATAAATTATTGATGGCGGTTTATTTGCAGCTTGGCATTGATTCCAGTGAGCTTAGTAATAAATATCTTGATCTGGTAGCTCTGGGCACTATTGCAGACATAGTACCGCTGGTGGGAGAGAACCGGATATATTCGTCAATTGGTTTAGAGCACATGGTTAAGCGCCAGAATATCGGCATGAACGCCCTGATCAATATTGCAGGGCTCACAGAGAAGGAGCTAAATACCGGCGATATCGTATTTGGCATAGCCCCCAGGATCAATGCTGCAGGCAGAATGGGCACGGCGCTCACGGCGGTTGAGCTCATGGTTTCTGTAGATGAGAAGGAGAGTAGAGAACTGGCGCAGCAAATAGAGCATCAGAATTCCTTACGCCAGCAGATAGATCAGAAAACATTTAATGAGGCATGCCAAATCATCGAAAAGAAATACAATGATTTAGAGAATACCCTATTCATTGTTGTATCATCTGATGAATGGCACCCCGGCGTGATAGGCATAGTAGCATCCAAACTGGTTGAAAAGTATTACCGACCGGCTGTGATGATATCTTTTAAGGACGGCATGGGCAGCGGTTCCGGCAGAAGCATTGCCGATTTTGACCTATTTGATGCCCTCAGTCATGTTCAAGAATATCTGGATACTTTTGGCGGACACAAATATGCAGCAGGTTTATCTATTCTTGCGGAGTATGTGGATACCTTTGAGAACCAGATAACGCGGTATATGAGGAGTAATATCACTCCGGAGCTGCTCGTTCCACCGCTAAAGATAGATTCTAATCTGGAATTATATGAGATCAATGAGAATCTCCTGGAATGGTTAAATCACTTTGCTCCATTTGGTCCGGGCAATATGAAGCCAGTATTTTATACACGCGGCGTGACATTAGTGGGTTATCCCTATTGTGTGGGTAAAAATCATCTCAAGCTCAAGGTGATGAAAGATGGCTGTGAGCTGGATTTGATAGGCTTCAATCTCGGTGATTACCTGCCATTTCTAAAAAAAGGCACTCAGATAGAAATAGCTTATTCCCTGGAATTTAATACCTGGCAAGGAAGAACGAGTATCCAGGGAAAGCTGAAAGACCTCCATTTTGAAAAAGATATCTAGTTTACTGCTGATAATTATCATCTTTGGCTGCAGCTATAATCAAACAGTTCGCAGAAGACAACCCCAATCCTTCCAGGAGCAGGATAGATTTTCCATAGATATTGAGATAAAAAAGATATGCTATAACGATTTTAAAAAAGTATATTATATCTGGGAAGCCAATACTGACTACGTGCATATTTATCACAAGGGGAAAAAAATTAATACGGTAGGTGGCAAAGGTTTTGGCAGGCAGAATTTCCAAAAACTCTCAGATATTAGCCTGTCTGCCGATGGTTATCTTTATGCTTTTGATAGCATAAACCGTACTTTGAAAAAATTTGATGAGAATGGTGATCTACGCGCAGAGATTGCCATCAGTTCAGATTTTCAGCCGCAATTGGCTGCGGTTTCTATAGATGGAAAAATATATATCTATGATGATGAGCGTCATGATATTGTGATACTGGATGCCCGAGGCAGGGAGACCGGCTCTTTTGGCGGTTTGCAATTTGGTGAGATCAGCAGCCTGGATATTCAGAAAGATATTATTAGTATTTATAATGCAGATCATAAAATCACCTTTTTTTATAGTAGATTTGGTCAGTATATTACCGAGATTGAAGGGCAGAGTTTCCGCGAGTATGATGAGTATTACAGCCTTAAAGAGCATTATTTTGAGCATCAGCGATCCGGCAGACATTTTGCCATGAATCCCGAAGGCTGGCGAAAAATGTTTTATCAGGAACCCTGGATTATCCTGACGGGAGAAAAACAGATAATGACGGGGAAGATAGATTATGCCGTGGATTAAAGAGCACCGGATATTATTTTTTCCCTTACTATCCGCTCTATTACTGGCAATTTCCAGATTGCCCCTGCATCTGGGATTCTTGAGTTATTGCGGTTTTATTCCGCTGCTTTATTTTTTTGATTGCAAACCGGAAAGACAGCATTTGAATAAAGGGGCTCTCGTCTTTAGCACCGTATATACGGCAGTAGCCTTGCACTGGATAAATCTGGTGACTCCGGCAGGATTTATTGGGATGATCATTTTATTCACTCTCTATTTTATGATAATTTTCCATCTGAATAATCTGTTATGCCATAAAAATGCAAGGTGGCGTTACTTTGGTTTTATCTTGCTCTGGCTCTCATTCGAGCATCTGCAGAATTATGGTCAATTTGCCTTCCCCTGGTTCTATACGGGCTATTCTCTGGCAGATTATACCGTATTGATCCAGCCAGCAGAAATTGGCGGCGTCACGCTTATTTCACTATACGTGATGCTCACCAATATTCTCATCTATCATTATGCGAAAACCCGGAAAAATTCATCTTTGACGGCAGTTCTGCTAATTCACCTTTTCTGGACAGGATTCTCGAGCTGGCGTTATGAGACGCTCCAGATGGAAAATACAGGAGTGAAAGCTGCTATCGTGCAGGTGAGCATCCCGCAGGAGATCAAGTGGTCACCGGCATTCCGGGATAGCACATTTGATCTTTATGATAGATATATGGGAAAGACATCAGATTCTGCGAAACTGGTCATATTTCCTGAATCTGCCATTCCGGGTTATGTTTTGCAGCGTTACACGTTTAGAAATTATGTGAAAAGGATAGCTGCTGATCACCGGAAAAATCTGTTCACAGGTTTTCCGCATTATGAATATGAGGAAGCAAAAGATGAATTTCTCTATTACAATGCCTGTACTTTATTTGACAGCCTTGGCAAGTCATATCCATCTTATCACAAGCAGATTTTGGTGCCGTTTGGTGAGCGAATACCTTTGTTAAGCATAATACCGGTATTAGAACAGGTTGAGCTTGGTCAGGCAAACTGGGAATATGGCTCTGAACTGAGGTATTATTGCCACGAGGGACTAAAATTTACGCCACAGATTTGTTTTGAAGTGGCATTTCCTGCATTAAATGCCAGAATGGCTCAAGAGAAACCGGATTTTATTATCAATCTCACAAATGATGCCTGGTTTCACTATTCCGCAGGAACATATCAGCATGCGGTGATGACCAAATATCGGGCAATTGAAACCAGAACGCATTTTTTTAGAGCAGCAAACACAGGCTATTCTCTGGCTGTCAATCCACGCGGAGATATTATGGCAAAAACAAAATTATTCACTCGGGAAATTTTAGAGGAAAATGTCTATACTTGCAAAGGCAGATCAATATATGTTCGATATCTTTATATCTTCCCGGACATTTTAGTGGGGCTATGCGGTATTTTATTACTATGGACGCTGATAAAAAAAGATTGACTTCCAAATTAAGAAAACAAAATTAAACGAAAAATACTGAGGGAAGGTGGAAAATGCCAAAGCATTATTATCAGATCGGTGAAATAGCCAATATGCTTGGCGTTAAAAGGCACACTCTACGCTACTGGGAATCGGAATTCCCTGTGCTTAAACCAAGGAAGAATAGTGGCGGAAAGCGAATCTACACTTCCAGCGATATTGACCTCCTAAAGAAAATCAAATATTTGCTCTATGACCAGAATTTCAGTATAGAAGGAGCCCGGAAAAAAGTAACTGGCGGTGAAGAGGTGGAGATAAAGGAAAGCGTTACTAATTTTCCAGTTCACAATTTGGAGATAAAAAAAAGAATTGCCAACAAAATTGAGAAAATCCAGGACAGGCTGATAATCTCGCCGGCTGCCAGCGAAAAGCAGGAAAAGAAACGCCAGATCAGAGAAAAAGTAAAAGATATCTGCGAGCTATTAGGCAGCAAAAAAAAGAAGCAGGATGTTACACCTGCTTCTCTACAAGATTCCTGCCAGGATTAACCGGCTACTTTCTATCTTTCATTCTTTCCCGGCTATGCCGCATCTTCTCAGCTTCTTCTTCATCGCAATCACGCCTCATCCCTGCAGGATTCTTCAATAATTCCTGAACCTCAGCCTTTTGCTCCTTCGTGAGCTGATCCCAGCATTCTTTTTGATTATCGATCTGTTTGCTCCTATGTTCTTTTTTTAGATCATAGATGGCATTATTGATTTTCTTCATCTGATCAAAATCCATGTTTTGCTTCGCAAGACGCAGGTCTATCTCATGGGTTTCTATCTGGGCATTGTGTTCGATTGCAGATTTTTGCTGGGCAACACGCAATTCCTGCAGTTTTGCCTGCTGCTTTGCTGTGAGCTCCAAATGGTGCATCACTCTCATCATCAAATCAGCATTATTGCCGTCACGCATCTTCCCCATCTGCTGATGCTTACCTCCACGACCAGGGCAATCACCCATATTCATGCCTCTATCGGGCATTCTTTGGGCACTTAGCAGGCTAACTATTAGCAGTGTTAGAGCTATTAGTATTACTTTCTTCATTTTTTTCTCCTTTTTGGATAATCGGTTTTGTCATTTGGCGGGCGATCATATTTCTTTTCAAATATTTCACCCCTTTTTCTCATTTCTATGATCTCTTTTCCAAGAAACTCTTCAGACTGACGCTGGGTATGGAGCATGTTCTGCAGGAGACTGTCTGCAATACTCTCATCAAAATCTTCACTGCGAATATAATCCATAAACATCTTTCTCTCCTGCAGGAACTCGCTGCGACGTTCTCTAAAGTGTTCCGGATGATGACGGATAATTTCGCGGACAGCGGGAAAATCCCGCCGGTCGGGAAGTCTGTGATCGATATTCCTATGCCGGAGAAACATCCCTATAAAGGCAATATTAAAGGCAAGCGAGATACAAATGATAAAGTATAAGATTTTATTATTCATTATTCACCTTCCACAAGATAGCTGTATAACCCGGCATCACCTAAACCCCAATCCGCATAATCATTTATGTCTGAAGCAAATACCTGGTTACTGAGAATAATCCCCAATGCAAATGCAATTATAGAAGCAGCCAGAGAAAGCCGTTTCCAAAGCGGAGCTGCCAGGGCTATATTGACAGGCTCTGATTGCAGGAGGGCATTATGCATCACCTTTTCTGCAAACTGGAGCGAGAGTTCCTCATCGCAGTAGCCACCCAGAAAATCCTCTACCAGTCTCTCTTTACCTGTTTTTCTATCTTTCATTTTTTATACCTCTACTTTTATTAGACAGCAGAAAGCTGATTATCCTGTAAATTTTTTATCCCCTCTTTTTCCAGAATTTCCCTTAATTTCTTTTTTGCTCTCACCAGCCGCGTATCCACTGCAGAGATACTAAAGCCGGAGATTTCAGAGATTTCACGATAGCTCTTATTCTGAAAGAATTGCAGGTCAATTAGCAGCGCCTCGGTAGGATCAAGCTTCGCCAGACTTTCCCGTATAAGTGCATTACGCTGATCATTATCCGGCTCGGGTGCGATTGAAGGCTGCTTCAATATACTATTTGAAAAAAACTGCTGCCGCTTTTTTTTTTTGATTTTATTGAGAGTCTTATTATAGGCTATGCGAAATAAATATGATCTCCTGGCTTCCGGATTAATTCTATCAAGACTCTTATAAAACGAGCTGAATACCTCCTGAAACAAGTCCTCAGAATCCTGACGGTCTCTCACCATTCTCAGTATCATATTAAATACCTTCTTCCCTTCAGACATCATCATCTCTTCTAAAATCTTTTCTTTCATTTTTTTTGCTCTCTCACAATATAAGACAGCAATTTTGGCAAATCCCTGCAAAATTACCGACCTCTTATAGTATAAGGCAAAATGAAAAAAAACAGGCAATAAAGCGTAAAGCAAAACGTCGAAGCCGCTAGCGGCTAAGCGGGAGCTTCGTCAACCCCGTGATATAAGCACGAGGCGATTAATTAAAAATCAAAAATTCATAATTTTCACCCCTCCCTTTGCAGGGTGATTCTTGAGCCAGAAATAAAAAATAATTCGCGAGTATGCCAGAAATTTAAAGAATTTACTTGCCAGTTATGCAACATTTAAATTTCCTGTCGTGACAGAATATAATGTGGAAGGTGAATTATGTCAAGAGTATGCGATGTGTGTGGAAAGAGAGCTCAGACTGGCAACAACAGAAGCCATGCCCTGAATGCCACCAAGAGGAAATTTTTTCCTAATCTCACTAAGATGAAGGCTGACTTCAACGGAATTATCAAATCTGTAAGAGTCTGCTCTTCTTGCTTAAAAGCCAACAAGGTGAAAAAAGTAGTATAAAGATAAAGACCGCTAGCCGGTCTTTTTCTTTGTTTTTTTTTAGTAGTTTGATAATTCTTATTGACCGTTTTTCAATTATTAAAGAAATATAATCACGTAGTAGTGATCTCGATGAGGAAATTTTGTATCCAAAATACTAAGAAATAATGGAGAAAAGTATGAAGACTTTGATTGAACCAATTATTGTACCTGAGGAATACAATATTATCTTTGGGATGTCGCATTTTATCAAGACTGTCGAAGACCTTTATGAGGCGTTGGTCAATAGTGTGCCGGGGATATCATTTGGTCTGGCATTCAATGAAGCTTCAGGACCTTGCCTGATCCGTAAGGAAGGAACAGACCCGGAACTGATTGAGATGGCGATGCAGAACCAGAAGCGATTAAAAGCGGGGCACACCTTTTTGATCATCATGAAAAACGCTTTTCCGATCAATGTTTTGCCGGCAATAAAGAGCTGCTGTGAAGTAGTAAATATCTTCTGCGCAACTGCTAACCCGGTGCAGGTGGTTCTGGCAGAGACGGAGCAGGGACGTGGTGTGCTGGGAGTGATAGACGGTTTTTCGCCAAAGGGAGTAGAACTGGATAGCGATGTTACGCACCGTAAGCAGTTTCTTCGCAAGATTGGCTATAAAAGGTCTCTATAATTTATGCGTGCCTTTATAGCTTTGGATATTCCGCAGCAGGTAAAAGAGGAAATGCGGAAAATCTGCCTCAATTTGCAGGGTTATAATAAATTCGGTATAAATTGGGTAGATTCGCCAAATATGCATATCACTTTTCAGTTTCTGGGTGATATATCCGGATCGGATCAAGCTGCAATTGAAGATATTATTGCCACTCACGGCAAAATAATAACGCCGCCTTTTTTTATAAATCCGGTATTAGAGCTTGTTCCACCGGCAAAACCACGTTTGTTATGGCTCAGGTATTCCAATGACGCACCTATTGTGCCCAAAGCCCATCGCATGATTTGCCGCGAAATCTCAAATCTGGGATATAAATTAGATAAAAAAAAATTGATATACCATGTAACCCTGGGAAGAATAAAGCAAAATCTGCCCTCTCAATTCGTGGAGGCAGTCTTGCGATATAAGCTGCCAGAACTTAATTTCAGCTCAGAAATAATCACTCTCTATCAGAGTATTCTTAAACCTCAGGGACCTGTATATAGTCCACTGTTTTCAATAAAACTGTAATTTTATAAAGGAGTATCTGCTATGATAAGCAAAGACAAGAATTCTGCTCTAAAGACAGCCATGAGCCAATTGGAGAAGCAATTCGGCATTGGCACGATCATGAAACTGGGCGAAAAACCCAATATTGATGTAGAAGTAATTCCCACAGGGGCGATCAGCCTTGATGCAGCTTTGGGGATAGGAGGCATTCCGCGGGGAAGAATTTGTGAGATATATGGCCCCGAAGCTTCAGGTAAAACTACTATTGCCCTGCATATTGTGGCAGAAGCCCAAAAACAAGACGGTGTGGTGGCATTTATAGATGCCGAGCATGCCCTTGATCCGGTTTATGCCAGAAATATCGGCGTAGATACGGATAATCTTTTGATATCACAACCGGATGGTGGTGAACAGGCTTTGGAAATAGTGGAAACATTGGTCCGCAGTAATGCCATTGATCTCATTGTAGTGGATTCTGTTGCCGCACTGGTGCCCCGAGCTGAAATTGAAGGTAGTATGGGCGATTCTCACGTGGGGCTGCAAGCTCGCTTGATGTCCCAGGCTCTCAGAAAATTAACCGGAATAATTAGCAAAACCAATACATCCGTGGTTTTTATTAACCAAACACGTATGAAAATTGGCGTGCCTTCATATATGAATCCAGAAACCACTACCGGTGGCGTTGCCCTGAAATTCTATGCCTCTATGAGGCTTGAAGTACGTAAAATAGGCTCAATCAAGAAAGTAGGAGTCGCTGATGAAATTATTGGCAACAGCACTCGAGTAAAAATAGTTAAAAACAAATTTGCCCCACCCTTTAAAAAAGTGGAATTTCCCATCATTTTTGGCGTGGGAATTTCTAAGATCGATATTATCCTCGATCTGGCAGTTAGCTATAAAATTGTGACTAAAAGTGGCTCATGGTATTCTATTGGAGATACAAAACTGGGGCAGGGAGCAGAAAAAGTTAAAGAATTCTTTAACGAAAATCCAGAAAAATACGCAGAAATAGAATCTAAAATCCGTGAGGAACTGGGATTCAAAAAACCAAATGCTGCTGCTAAAGACAAGGGCAAAGAATAAATCTACTTCGTTCATTGAGATTGATGAAAAAATCCGCGGAGTTCTGCCGGATAGAACTCTTCGGAATTTTTCTATTCCCGGAAATACCGATATTACTATTGAATCCTCCGTGGCAGCAGCTCTGGACGCTGAAATTATTGCTTACGCCTGGAGCAGATTCCTCAAATGGCTGGCTTTTCAAGAAAGATCTGTTGATTTGAGCAGGCAATATCTTTTGCAATTTCCACTGGCGGAAGACCTTGCCGAAAATTTGATCGATCTCGCTAAAAAAAATAACTACCTGAATGATGAGAGATTTACACAATTAGCTATAGAATCTTATATCGAAAAAAATAAAAGCAGAATGGAAATAAAATCTAAACTCTATGAAAAACAATTGCCAATGCCGCTTATTGAAAGATATCTGAGCTCCTTGTATGATGAGAAAGCTCAGGATATGATTCTTTCTAATCAGGTGATCAGGCTATATGAACGCTGGCGATCTCTTGATCCGCAAGAGATAGAGCGGAAAGTTTGCGATTCCCTCGCCAAACGCGGATTTAATTATTACGAAGTGCAAAAATATTGCCAAAGGATGAATAATGAAAAAGAAGATTACGATTAACGAAATTTTACATGTTATTCATAATTTCGCACCGCCTGCTCTTGCCTCAAATTGGGATAATGTGGGACTTATGCTGGGTGATGCGCAAAGCGAAGCAAAAAAAATTCTCCTCTGCCTCGATGTTACCCCACTTTGCGTAGAAACAGCCCTAAAAATCCAGGCAAACGTCATCATCTCACATCATCCACTTCTCTTTAAACCTCTAAATAAGATAACAAATCCTCTTCTCCTTAAACTGATTAAAAATGAGATCGCAGTGATTTCTGCCCACACTAATCTTGATATCACACGTGGTGGCGTTAATCATAAACTGGCAGAAATTTTTGATCTCAGAGATTTAGAGATTCTATCAGTTCAAGATTCAGATGATTTTTATCATCTGGCAGTTTACGTCCCCTCAGACCATGTTTATGACCTGTCTCAAGCTGTATCTAAGGCAGGTGGCGGCAGGATAGGCAATTATTCGCATTGTGCAAATTCCTCTGCTGTAATGGGTCATTTTAAACCGCTTTCAGGAAGCGCTCCTTATTACGGGGAAATCGGAAGAATGCAGCAGGTTGATGAGGTTAAGCTGGAATTTTTTGCCGATGGTGCCAATCTTGATAAAGTGAAACAAGCAATAAAAAAGGCTCATCCCTACGAAACCCCCGTATATGCAGTGTATCCCCTCGCACAGAAAAGTCCCAATAATGGTCTTGGAGTGATTGGCTCTCTGGCTGAACACTTATCAATTAGTGATTTTGCCCGGATAGTGAAGGAAAAACTGGCCTGCCCATGTATCAAGGTATGGCTGGCAAACCGTTCTCAGGATGATATAATTTCCCGAATTGCCCTCTGTGGCGGCAGCGGCGGACAACTGATCTCGGCAGTAGGCAGACGGGCAGATTTGTTTCTCTCAGGAGAATTCGGTTATCATAATATGCTGGAAAGCCGCATTCCGCTTATAGAAGCAGGGCATTTTCAGACAGAATATCCCGTTTTGCAGGTATTAAAAGAGCTTCTGATCGATAGCAGACTCGAAATTGAAATCCAGCCCCCATACGAGCATGAAACCGCTACAAAGATGCTTTATTTATAGCTGATAATTCCAAAAGAAAATCACTAACCTATTTTTTTATACTGTCTAAGTCTCCCAGAAGATAATTGCGGTCATCCTCTTCGCTAATCTGCTCAGCGGCTTCTTTGCCAAGAGTGATGTATTCATCAGCTTTTTTCTCATTTCCCAGTAGATATTCCGCCCTGGCAAGAGCCTCATAAGCAAATCCCAGGTTAAATCCACCCAAATCATTATTCCGGCAGATACTCAGACATTCTTCTGCATATAACAAGGCTTCTGCCGGACGGTTCAAAAGAGCATACACTCTGCTTATCTGCCATTCACCAACTGCATGATTTGTAGCGTCACCCACCGCTTCCCAATGAGCACGGGAAGCATGAGCTGTATGGATCATCATAATCTCATCCTTGGATGAACGCTCTGGCTGGTCAATATAATCCCAGCATCTGTTAAAAAAATCGGCTGCAAAGTATCTGTGTGCCTGTAAAACCGCAGAATCATCCCCTCCCCCTGCCTGCTCTGAGGAAGTACCCTCATTCTCATCTGCTATTAGCAGAACTGCAAACAAAAGAAATACTACGATAAATAAATAATTCATATTAACCCCCAAAAATACTTACTCAAGTTTATAAGAGTACAAAATTCTGTCAAACAAGTTCAATGTCACACTGGCATACCCCCGAAATTTTATGGTTGAGGCAGGCTGTCTCCTGATTGCAAAATCGAAAATGTAATTTTAAAGATTCTCACGGGAGAAGGGAAATCTGTGAAAAGTGAGAAGTGAAAAGTGAGAAGTGGACTGTGAGGAGAAAATGAATAGCCCCGTGCTTTTAGCTCGGGGTTGGTGATTCCCCGCCTCCTTATCGGGATTTATCCCAAATTTATGTAGAAGTAAGACCGGTGGTTGAAACTCGAGTCTGTCCCTATTCCACGGGATTAAACAATGGCAGTTATAGTAATACCCTTTGAAGAGTAATTCTCAAATCTTCCCGCTACAGCCTGTGTAACTCCATTATTACCAATGGGCTAACAACTAAGTAAATGAAAAATCAGGGGAATGCCAGAAAATCGAAGGTTCGAGGGTTCGAAGGTTTGAAGGTTCGAAGGTTTGGGGAGGAGAAGAGGAGAAGTCTGAAAATCGAAGGTTCGAAGGTTCGAAGGTTCGAAGGTTTGAAGGTTTGAGGAGAAGAAGAGGGGAAGTCTGAAAATCGAAGGTTTGAAGGTTCGAAGGTTTGAGGAGGAGAAGAGGAGAAGAGATGAGATGAGAGAACAAGAGAAAGAGGGAACGAAGAGATGAAGGGACGAAGGGACAAATTTAATCTCGACGGTACAACTGCGCGTAAACTCCAGATGGCAAGGCTATACTGCCAGAATTTATCCACC
>CAZRXY010000016.1:0-35544 GCA_964604155.1 uncultured Candidatus Cloacimonadota bacterium
GGGGGGGGGGGGGATGCCAGCTTTTTATAATCTCTCTCAGTACATAACCTTTTAAAATAATCGTGTATAGCGATAAGTGCGAATAAATATTGACCTAAAGCTTCTAACTGAAATCAATTTCGCTTTGTCTGTAATCGGCGTTTTCCAGTTTGTGCTTATTTTGCCATTCAGCGTAATTTTTATTGAGATTAGGGAGAAATTCTTTATCCGTTTCCGGAAGTATCAGGGCTTCTAATTCTTCAACCAGCTTTTTATTCCCGGGTTTGGTTATATTTTTATCTACTAATACAAATATATTCCGATTGTATTTTTTTATTTGTTCTTCAGCACCTTGCCAGGTGCCACCCTTGCTGTCGGAAGCAATAACGATCCCATATTCGGCTAATGCGTAAATGAATTTATTTCTATTCATTGCAGCAGCGATTAGTCTTGGTCTATCGAGTTTTTCATCGGGTGGGATTTCTGTCAGCAAAGTAAGGCTGCCATCTTCAATGAATTTATTCCAGCCGGATTTGCTGAGATTTCTAAAAGTGAAATTTTGTTTGAGAAAACCAATTGCTTTACCACCATTATCAAGAGCAGTCTGCATAGAAATAATATCTACACCTATTGCCCCGCCGGATATAACCGAGAAGCCGTTTTCAATTATGCAGCCGGCTATCTTCCGGGTCTTATTTTCTATATTCTGGTCAATATCACGCGATCCCACCACGGCTATTCCGCTTTCGGACAGGTTTTTTAATGTGCCCAAAGTATAAATAACTGCGGGAGCTTTGTCTTCCAGTCTTTCAAGCAGACGCTGCGGATATTCCTGATCAAGTTGGGTGATTACCGCGATCCCTGATTGTTGCCAGTTTTCGAGTTTCCAGGCAATCTCTGCCCGGTCCTGTAACAGGTTCTTTATCTTCTCTTTTAAAGAAGCCGAATTGCGAAGTTTGCTCAAATCAAGAGCATCTATATATTTGCTGTCATAAAGATCGATATAATGCAAATCGGTCGCTTCAAGTTCCTTCTTCAAAAAGTAATTCTGTCTATTCGTTAGACGCAGACTTCCTTCCTGCTTATTTGTATTCAAGATAATATAAATCAACTTATTTTCATCCATCACAACTCCCGTGTATTGGCTAAAGCAAAGGGATATACATCTCCCTCCAGTCCTGCCAGTTTTAGCAGTATTCCCCCAAGATTAAGAGTCCAGCCACTTTCTACCATATCATCAACCAGTAATACACTGTCTTTTCTGAGTAGATTTTCGTCTATTACGTATTCACCATCCAGATTAATCAATTTCAAGATGTAATTATTCATATTTTTCTGGGCATGTTTCTTCTTTCCGGTAGATATAATAGCCGGCATGAAACTAAGTCCCATTTTTTCAGCAATTCTCCCAGCAAAATCGGGAACTAATTTCGGGTGATTCGATGACGGAATACAGGTTACCCATTTAAAGGGCAGAGCATTATCGGAGAACCATCTTTCAGTGATTAATTTAATACTTTCATCCACGAGAATTTGGTCAAATCTACCTAATCGGTATTTTCCTTCGGATATCAATTTACCCAATCCAGGAGTTCTATAACGACATAACACGCGTCCCGGTTCCAGCATCAGGTTATTCTTCTCTAAATTATATGGAATATCTTTATAATTATGAATTTCTTTGCTGGCAGGGAATATTTTTCGCGGTTTGATCCAAATAGGTTTTTGTTTCACATACAATTCTGCTTGTAGTACCAGATCATGATCGATTTCCACGTTGACCAGATCATGTCCCATACAGTTTTTGCATTTGCCGCAGTCTTCAGCAAGATAAGGATCATCCAGTTCAGCCGCCAGAAATTTCATCAGACAGCCATCATGTTTCATATAAGCAATCATCTGCGTCTGCTCTTCTTGGCGGATATTCTTGAGTAATTCCACCTTTTCTGCCGGATATTCATACTTATTGCCGTTACGGTAGAAATAACCGCCTTCATAAGTTACAGGACTCGGCAGGTAAATTGATAGTATTTTAAGCACCTGATCCAGTTTTTGTCCCTGCATGTTAGCTTTTATCCTGAGGCTATTTTTACTAATACCTCCAGGTGAATTCTGCATGATCGCCAGTATTTTATCTATATTTTCAAATGGCGGATATGCCTGCTCGATGAAATAGTTATTGATTTCTATGTCCTCATCACCCTGTAATAAGAATCCCCAGGCTTTATCTAAGGCTCTACCAGCTCTTCCTACCTGCTGATAGTAATGAACAACTGAAGCAGGCCTGTGAAAGTGAATCACAAAACTAATATCAGGCTTATCAAAACCCATTCCCAGAGCTACAGTAGATACAAGAACCTTTATCTCATTCTTGAGAAAAGCCGTTTCCAGATCATCACGCTTTGTATCGTCTGATTCTTCAATTTTTGAGTGATATGCCCTGGCATTTATTCCCTGTGACGCTAACCAGCCAGCTATAATTTCACAATAGTACCGCGTTAATACATATACTATTCCACTTCCCGGAATAATTTTCAGGATATTAGACAGCCAGACCATTCGCGTGAATGGATCAGGGATTATTATATTCTGCAAAGCTATACTCCTTCGCATTAATTCTCCCCTCATCACAACAAAATTCTTTAATTGGGCTTTAATATCCTTAACTACGCGGTCATTCGCCGTAGCGGTTGTAGCCAATACAGGAATATTGGCAGGCATTAAATTTATAATACGCTTCAGCCTTTGATAATCCGGTCTGAAATCATGACCCCAATCTGATATGCAGTGGGCTTCATCGACTATTAAGAAACTTAGTCTCGGTAAAATCTCAGCCTTGATGAAAGTCCGGAAATTATCATTGGATAATCGCTCAGGTGAAACTAAAAGGATATCTATCTTGTCCGCTTTTATTTTTTCATAGATATCAGACCAGTCATCCGGATTTGTGCTATTTATTGTTGCCGCCCTTATACCCATCCGTTCTGCGGCTAAAAGCTGGTTTCTCATTAAAGAGATCAGTGGTGAGATAAGAATTGCCATACCATAACCAAGCTCTCGTAACAGAATGGTAGATATAAAATAGACGTAACTCTTTCCCCAGCCTGTTGCTTCTACCAAAAGCAGGCGGTTTATCTCGATTATTAATTCTATCGCCTCCCACTGATCAGGTCTGAATTCTGCCTGGAAATCGTCAACACCATTTCTCAGTAATTCTAAAGCTCTATCTTTGATATTCATAAGCACATGAGAATTTAGTTTTATCCATTAAGTCAAGCTAAAAAAACTCTTGCTGATCAGGGAAACGATTACAAAAAACTTATCGACACGATGTTTCATCATTGTATAACTAATGCTGTCTATATTTGGATCAAGAAAAACTCACCAGAAGCACAGCAACCGGAGAGGCAGAGCTCCTGGTAGTTTATTTGATTCTATTGATATTTCTTGGTGAGACGGATTTCCACACGGCGGTTTTTCCGTTTGTTTTCGTCTGTGTCATTGGGGGCAATGGGTCTAAATTCGCCATAACCCATAGCCTGAAGCTGATCCGGCGGAAAGAAATCATTTTCTACGAAAAATTTTACTATACTCAAAGCACGCGCCATAGAGAGATCCCAGTTTGATTCATATTTAACCGTGGAAATTGGTACATTATCCGTGTGACCCTCAATGCGGATTTGCCAGCCACTTTCGCCGGCAATTTCGCGTTTTATGTTCTCTGCCACCTGCGCAAGAGCTCGCAGGCTTTGCCAGCGTAAATCTGCTTTTCCTGATTCAAATAGTATTTCTCCCGGAATAGTGATCACGGTTTCATTCAGGTCAAGAAGCGAATCAATTTTTGCCTGTTCGGCTGAAAGTTTTGCACTTTGTTCAATGATACGCTGGCTCTTTTCGATGTCTGATAGTATGAAAAAGAAAACGAAGAAGACCAAAAGCAGAGTCATAAGATCACCATAAGGCGTCATTATGTCCCCCATATTCTGGGAATCTTCCAGGTCTTCTTCCAGATCATTCATCTTGCGACGAAGTCTTTCAATTTTTATTTTACTGTTTAACATAACACACCATTAATCAATATAAATTGAGAGTTTTTCTTTGGTAATCTGTGGATTATCGCCTTTTTGAATAGATAACGTGCCCTGAATGATGATCTCTCTCACTTTTGTATCAATCTGGTTTTTGAGCCTGATTTTCCCAGCCGAGGGCTTGAAAAGTAGAGCACTCATAAGCAAACCGTAAAGCGTTGTTACTAAAGCAAGTCCCATCGCTGCCGGAATAGAAGCAGGATCCTCCACACGATTAAGCATGGCGATAAGACCAATGATTGTTCCCATCATACCAAATTGAGGAGCCAGGCTGCCTCCCACTTTGAATACCTGCTCTCCAAGAGTACTACGCTCTGTGATAGCAACGCTCTCCTGCATGAGAGCCTCTTCTACAGTATCTGCATCCTCCCCGTCTGCTACAAGCATCAGCGCTTTTGCCAGAAACTTGTTCTCCATAACCAGACTGCTGTTTAGTGCCGAACGAATGCCGTTCTTGCGAGTTTCGCGACTGATAGCTACCATAGATTCCATCATTTGATTTGGATTATAAGCCTTTTCTGTAAACAGCTTGCCAAATGACGAGAGGGCAGAGGCAAAAGCCTTGGGAGAGAAATGTACCAGCAGAGCTGCTAATGTGCCGCCAAGTGTGATTGCCAGAGCACCCGGATCAAGAAAGTAGCTGGTATCCTCTTTCGTTAAAATCGTGCCTACTACCACTATAATACCCAGCAGGTAACCGATAAAAACTGTCAATCTCATTGTGTTCTCCCCGCTTTAGAATTTTGTTTTAGTATATTTGATCTTTTATTATTCATCACAGTTCCTCCTATGCCATCAAAAGCAGATTGCGAGCAGAACTTAGCATCTCATCTTTTGCCGCTGTTATTTCATCTTTATCCAAAGGAGTAAGGCTGCTTAATTCGTCTTCAAAAATACTGCGGTTACGGCTCGTCATATTATTGAAGAATTTTACCTTTATCACTTCCGGTGCAAATGATAAATAATTGATCAGTGTTTCACGATTGATATTTCTGATCAGAAATTCAATTTGAGCTGATTCCAGATTGGCAATATCTTCAATTAAAAAGACGTCTTTTCTCATGATCCTGGCAAAGCCAGAATCAAGATTTTGCACTCTATTGTAGAGATTTTCTGAAGAATTTGTCGGCAGGCTGTTTATCAAACCGGTAAGTAGAGATTTATTGTCATAGATCAGGTTCTCCTTTTCCAGGATTTCATCATAAGACTTTCTCAGCTTTTGATGTAATTTCACAATCTCATTTCTGGTTAGCTGCCTGCCCTTTATCACTGCCAGTATCAATTGGTCTGCCTTATCTTTAAGACTGTCCATAAACCTGCTTACATACTGGGGAGATAATTGAGAGAGCACAAAGGCAATATTTTCCAGATGCTCACTGGCAAACAGATTCTGGCAGCCTTCTATGGAAAGATTCTCTATGAATTTAAAGCTGACTGCCTCCTCTTTGTTATCCTCCTGAGGTAATAACCTCACGGAAATCGGCTCCTTGGAAGCATTATCTTGTTTGGCTACAGATACCTGCGGGGCTGCCGCCGGGCGAAAGGCATTCTCCAGACCTGGAATATTTACCTCTTTGAGAGATTTGGATAGCTTGCTCATCCTCGATGAAAAAACGATGAGAAACAGAAATATCAATAGCAGCAGCACAGCACCAATCAGAAGTATATAATTCCTGTAATCATGAGTTTGTATTATGGTCTCGCCTGCACCAATACCCTCATCCGCTTTGAGCTCTAATACTCTCTTCACTTCCAGTTTATCGCCTCGTTCCTCTTTGATATTCACCCAGCTAACTACGTTCTGGCGGACAAATTCCTCAATTTCTGCCGTTGTTGTCTTGCTGAGATAAATCGTTACCACTTTATTGACTACAATAGTAGGAAAGGTCTCTTCCCCGGCTATTTCACTTGGCAGAACACCACTTGAACGCGCCACCGGCAAGCCCGGCAGACTGCGCTCGGTATCCAGCGTAGAACCAAATACTTTCAGTTTCTCCGATGGGTACTGAAGTGTCATATCCACTATGGCAACATTATCTCCCACTATAGGGTAAAGCATACTCTCAATCCAGTTTGCCATTTCACGCTCTGCCTGGATTTCCATAACTGTTTCGATATCGAGATTCTGGGCATATTGCAGGATGCACATTAATAAGATAGCAGTTATTAAGATAATCTTCTTCATAAATGTTCCTTTATCTGTATAATTGAAATTTTACGATTTTTTTTATTCATTGATCTTTTCCATTAATCTTAGCAGTTCTTCATTACCCGGGTCTATCCGCAAGCCCTGTCTCACATATTCCAAAGCCTGCTCATTCTCACTAAGAGCTACATAGATAGATGCCAGCCGCAGATAGGACATCGATAGATTCGGCGCAATTGCTATTGCCCTCTCGCACTGGTCTATCGCACGCGTGTATTGCTCTGCATAAAAGTATTCCAAAGCCCTGATCAAATATACCGAAGCTCTGTTTATATCTCCAACCTGTTCAAGCTTTATCCGCTCTGCTTCCTGCGATACGCGTTCATTTACTATATCTTCGTCTGCCACACGCTCTACCACTCTCAAGGTGTCATAAAGCGTAACTTCCCTGAATACAGTGTCCGCCTTCACACGGGCAAAATACAGAGAATCAAGATTCAAACCCGAAGAATATTGCTCCGGGAACATCTCGGTGAGCTCCCTTTCGCTCACCGTCCGTTTGCCATAGGAAAGCCTTACGCCAAAGTAATGATTACCAAAATCAGCTTCCAGTTCATTATCCATAAAAGGTGTCTGAAAAGCATAATCTATCCCGATGGATAGGGAGGTTACATCCGCTATTCCATCAACGTAATTATCAATTTCCTCAAGCCAGTCCCTGCGATAGACATCTATGCCCACTCCAGCAGTGATATTGCCGGTATTAAACCCCGCTCGCAGAAACATATTCTCTGCTACTTTATATTCGGCTCCCACTGCATAATAAGAATCCGTCACCTGGTCACCCTGTTCTAGAGAATAATCTGCACATAGGATCAATGACTCAAAAGATAATTGGGCTCCGGCAGATACTATTCGCGGTAATTTATCTGAACCACTATCTTCCAGAGCCATGTTTGCAGACAATAACCTGTTCACCGCTGCACCTATCTGCAGGAAGTCCGTTGGTCTGTATACTATCCCCAGATCCGCATCTATGGCATTGTTTGTTTCTTCAAAGGATAGAGTGCTGCCGTCTATATAGTGATTACTCGTCTCACTATAGCCGGTACGATAATTCTGAAATCCAAAACCAAACAGCAATTTATTATCTTTCCCTACCAGTGCTCGCGAAAGAGATGCTGTCCCATAAGCCATTCCTAATCTGGTCTCGTTATAATTTTCGCTTCCATTCATCCCGGCTGAAAGCCCAACGGAACCTAATCTCCCCAGGGGCACAGAAAAATAAGCAAAATTATCGGAAAGCTGATCATTATCCAGCTTAATAGTGTAGGTTCGCGAATCAGATATCAATTGATACCACGTGATATCACCCAGAAAAGCAGGATTCCACACAATTGAAGAAGCATCATTGGAGGACGCCGTCCCTGCACCACCCATCGCTGCATTTCGCACCCCCCCACTCGTAAAATCATAGCAGAACAAGCTTGATGAAATTGACAGTAAGAGTGATATTGTGAGAAGATACGCAAAACTTGAAACGTTGTGATTCGATTTTTCTATTAAAATTTTCTTTTTCATCTTTCTTACCTCACAATCACTATTGTGCCCTGATAGGCAGTGCCTTTTATCATAATCTGATAGATGTATAATCCACCATCTACCGGATTGCCCTTATCATCATCTTTATACCACAAATATTCATACCGGTTCTCGCCCAGACGCTCGGGACTGCCTGTTAGTTCTCTTATCTGTCTGCCACGCCGGTTAAGGATTTTTCCCGTTATCGTTCCGGGTGGCTCCCCGGTATCTATCAGGATATGGCATACTTCATCATTCCAGGTAACGGTGTGGGGAAGAGGTGTCACCCGTTCTCCGCTTTTTGCCTGCCTTACGGTGATCTTCAAATCAAAATCCCGCCTCGCTCGGTCATATAGATAATTCACAGTCAGTGGCAAATAAAAGGTGCCCACCCAGCTCTCGCCAGGCTCAATAGACATATCAAAATTTTCCAGCGTGATCTTGAGGGAATCGCTGTCATAAATGCCTTGAATATCAAGCAAACTTGAACTCAGACTTATATCATAATCTGCATTCAAATACTCGCTAAAATTCACTGCCTGATTACCGGAATTTTCATTAAATGTGAATACACCATTCTGAACCGCACGGTTTAAAGCTTCCAGATACACTGCCGGCTCCTTGACGTGTAAACCAAAGCTGATCTCGGAATAAATACCGGAAGTGTTTTCTGTAGCTGTTAGCGTGAGATTTTGTATCTCCGGGCAATCTTGAACCGGTATGATAGTAAATTTGCTGCCGATCTGAGTGATATTTAAACCCACGCCAATAGAGAGTGAAAGCTGAAAACTGTCATTCTCTATATCATAGGCATAATTACCAAAATCCACTTCCAGCACCTGGTCTCTCTCCATGACAAAATCGTATATCGGATCAAAACGTGGCGGATCGTTCACTGCCGTTACATTGATCTGAATATCCTCAGAATCAGAAGCTCTGCCACCGGTGTCATATACGGTGAATAGTATGATCTCGTTGCCGTTCCAGTCCGGCTTGGCACTCAGGAGAACTTCTAAACCGGTTATTTCCACATACACATTCTGCCCGCCTGAGGCTATGATAAATAGCTCATCTCCATCCGGATCAGATACATACTGCGAGAAATCTATTGCTAATTCTTCATCTTCATTAAAGGTTAAGCTGGCAGGTAACGAGATTTGCGGCGGATGATTTATGTATTCCTGCTCTACAATTACCAGAAGGCTGTCCTGGGAAGGTATGCTGCCATTATCAATCACGCTGAAATACACAATTTCTTCACCCTCCCAGTTCGCCGGTGAGATAAAGCTCACTACGGTATTATAGATTTCTATATCTACCTGCTCATTACCTGTAGCCGTGAGCGTGAGGTCATTTACGTTATTATCCACATCATAAAGGTATTGAGCAAAATTGATCACGCGGGTACTATTGCCTAAGAGGATGATATTATCAGGTAAATTTATCTCTGGCGGATCATTTACCGGCGTTACGGTTATCAGAATGGTGTCCCTGGCAACCGAACTCTGTGGATCAAAGTCATAGGCTGTGATTATTATCTCGTCTGTGCCAAAATAATCCGGTATCGCACCGAAAGTGACATCCAAATCCAGCACCTGAGCCGTGATATTATCACTGCCGGAGAAAGTGATGAATATATTTTGCCCCTCCGGGTCATACACATAGCCCGGAGTCTCCGGATTACCAAAATCAATTGTTAATTGACTGTCTTCGGCAAAGGTGAAACCCTGGGCAGGAAATTCGATTACCGGCGGCTGATTGGGCTCGCTGTCATATACATAAATCCGCACCGAACCGGAAGCCGTAGCCCTGCCTTCGTTATCACTCACGGTAAAGGTTCGTCTCTCACTGCCATCCCAGTTGGGCTGCGGCTCAAAACTCACTATCGAACCCTCTATCGTGATCGTGATAAATTCACCGTCATCTACCGTAAGCTCTAATATCTCATTATCCACGTCGTAGATTATGGAATCCGCAAAATTGATCGTGTTTTCCTCCGCTGTGGAATTCTCCTCAAATTCAAATAAATCCGGCAGATTGATTACCGGAGGATCATTCACCGGATGAACTATGATCTGGATTTCTGCAGATACACTGAGCGTGTCATGCTCATCGTGTGCTCTAAAGGTCACAAATTCATTACCAAACCAGTCCTGAGTGGCATACAGCGTGACTATGGTGTTATCAAAAGAGGCAAATACATTCTCATTATCATAAATACTAAGGATTATTGCATCACCCTCAATATCATATACATAGCCCTCAGCAGCAAAATCTACTACCAAAGATTCATCTTCGTCAAACGAGAAAGAAATCGGAAGATTGAGTACCGGTATATCATTTACAGAAGTTACAATAACCTCGATATCGGCTGAAGCTATCAATCTCCCCCTGATTTGGTCATCTACCGTGATTGTGATTATCTCTGAGCCCCACCAGTCCTGCTCTGCCGTGAAGGTTAGCAGCATCCCTTCAGCAGACAGGTATATATTCTCATTGCCACTCCAGCTCAATTCAAGCTCATCATAATCAGGATCTGATGTGAATTCCGTCATATCAACCACCAGGCTGCTGTCTTCCGGAAAACTGAAAAATTCCGGCAGCTCAATCTGAGGCGAATCATTCACCGCTATGATTACCGGATAAAAAGTATAAACCTCAGGTTGAGTGAGAGTATAGCCATCTGTTGCAGTAATTGTGATTGCAGTGGTTCCGTTCCAGTCCGGTACAGAACTTAATCCAAGCATATTGCCATTGATCGCAGCAATGATCTGGTTCTCATTAAAAGATACGCTGTAAGACAGCTCATCTCCATCAGCATCAGAAAAATGATCATCCAGATTTATCGAGAACGCTTCAAAATCCTCATATATACCGTCATCAAAAGTAATGGCATTTTCTATATAGGGATAGTTATTATTAATTGCACCCGGATAAAACTGAACTATGGCAGTTTGATTGTAATAAAATTCTGTGATTATCAAGGGCGAAGTCCCCAAATTATACATCAGATTCAGGTTGATAAGTGCACCCTCGCCTGTGATCTCCTCATCGCTGGAATAGGTGCAGTGCAAGCCATTGCGGGTTTCCTCTATCCCAATAGTGCCCAGGCTGTCTGCCAGAGCATTATCTAAATTATAGCCTAAATAGCTGACCATCCCGGAATTGTAAGATAGATAAAATTCAAAGCTGCGAACAGACCACTCAGGGATTAATTCCGAGGTTAGTATCGGCACATTTAGTTCCACTCCGGTAGAACCACCCGTATCTATGCTGTTGATAGTTATCTCCGCATCATCCAATACAATTTCATGCACCGTGATATTTACCGTTCCTATCAGTGAGTACGCCTGACCATCAAAAGCCTGATAAGTAAAAGTTACATTGTGATTCACTATATCTTCCGCTAAATAAATAAAGGAACCGTCTGCACCAAAATTCACCAGTATCCCATCATCAGGCTCACTCACCAGCACCGCCGTCAATGGAGAAGGAGCATTATCGGGATCATGATCATTTGCCAGCACGCCGTTACCCGCAAAGATTATTAATTCAGTGGTCTCGTAAACCTCATAATAATCATCCAGTGCAATAGGATTCTCATTGCCGTATTCCGCTACCGATAGCGTGGTGTGAGCCGTTCCAATACCTCCCTGGTTATCGGTAGCCTGAACTGTGATCTCATAATATCCTGCCTCAAATTGCTGCTGCACCACCATGCCGGATGTAGTCCCACCATCCCAGGTCCATACTATGCTCATTATCGTTCCATCTATATCATAAGAACCATTGGCATCAAGCCAGACATTCGCATATCCACTGGCATCCGCCTGAGCAGTAAGCGATTCATCTGTTACCACTATAGGCGGATCATTAACGCTGCTCACCGTGATAGTTACGCTTTCTTCCACAAATAGTCCATAGCTGTCTGTAGCCCTGAAGATCAGGCTCTCCACCCCAAACCAGTTTGCTGATGGAATTATTGTGATCGCCCCCTCATTATTGATTACCTCCAGATTGGTATCTCCATACCAGTTATAACTAAGGTAATCACCGTATTCCAGATCATGATCACTGAATACTGCATTAAGGTTTATTGAATCATTGGTCGTGTCCTCATCCATGACAAAATTCTGAATAGGCAAAACCACATACGGCGGATTATTGACAAATTCCACTAATACCTGCACATTATCGGTATCATAGCCACCATTGCCGTCACTCACGGTAAAACTCACAGCTTCGCTGCCACTCCAGTATTGCGCCGCACTCAGCACTACACTAAGATTTGTTATCTGCACATTGATGTGCTCACTCCCGGGACTGCTCAATGATAACCCATCACCATCTATATCACTCACATATTGATTAAAATCAAGCAGAAGATTGCTGTTCTCCAAAAATGTGAACTCATTTGGCAGATTGATCACGGGATCATCATTTACTGCATGTACTATTATATTCGTGCTCGCTGATGCACTCGCCCGCATCACGTTATCTATCACGGTAAATATTAAAGCCTCGGTGCCATGCCAGTTCTCATCAGGTATCACGTAAACTGTATGTACGTATATCTGTACTGTTGTATGCTGCTGCCCCGCCACTGTGATTATCAGCTGGTCATCATCAAGATCAAATATATAGGGCGACATATCTATCACCAGTACCTGATCTTCATTAGTCTCAAAGCTTTCCGGCAGATTTATCTCGGGCGCATGATTAGATGCTCCCTCAGATACGATCACTAATACCTCATCCGAAGCCGTCTCTCCATTGCCATCATCTACCGTAAATAGAATGCTCTCCTGTCCATACCAGCCGCTGCACGATAGCTGAACCGTTGTTTCTATCACTACCACGTTAACGTGTTCATTCCCGGACGCCGTTATTGTTAGCTGATCCCCATCTACATCGCTGATATAGAGCCCAAAAGGTACGTTTAAAGTGGTGTTCTCAGGAAAACTGAAACTATTTGGCAGATTTATCTCCGGCGGATCATTTACCGGCATCACCACCACATTCACGTTATCCAGAGAAAATGAATAATTATCTGTTACTATAAAGGTGAGCATTTCTGTGCCATTCCAATTTGCCGCTGCCGAAAATATCACTATGCCATTTGACTGAGGATTTGCATTGATCATGCTGTTGCCCGTAACTAAAAGCGATAGGTCATCTCCATCCACATCATTAATGTAGGGATTAAAGTCTATCTGAACCGTCTGATCCTCATTAAAAATAAATTCATCCGGCAGATTTATTGTCGGCGTATTATTTGCCTGTTCTGCAAATACATATACACGCACACTATCCGTAGCCGTGAGTCCCTGAAGATCATGTACCGTGAAAGATATCCACTCCGATCCTACCCAGTCTGAATACAAATCCACCCATAATCCATCTATATCTACCTGGATATTTGTATTGCCACTGTGCGTGAGCGTATGCGAATCACCCTCATCTATATCATTTATAAAGCTATTAAAATTAACCGACCTGCCGGTATTTACCGAAAGGCTCAGCTCCGGCGGAAGCACCAGCGTAGGCGGATCATTCACCGGCGTCACAGTCACCTGAACATCATCCGAAGCCTGTAATCTGCCAATATTATCCAGCACTGTAAAAGTTAGCGTTTTTGTTCCATTATAATTTGCAGCAGGATTAAATATCACATTATTGCCAAGGATCAATACGCCAATATCTGCATCCTGCACGGAAGTGAGAAATAGATCATCACCATCCGGATCAGATATATATGGAGAAAAATCCACTTCCAGCTCAGAATCCTCTGCCAGCGTGAAACCCTCTTCCGGCAGATTTATCTCCGGCGCATGATTCCAGTCGCCCATTATCACACGAACTAAACTGCTGTCATAAACTGTAACCAGGCTGTCATCAGTAGCAGAAAAAGTGATTACCTCCTCACCTGTCCAATCCTGTGGTGCTGATAGTATGATGTTATATCCCTGAATTTGTACATTGATTGTGTCATTACCGCTAAAGCCTATCTGCAGTATCTCCGTCTCTACATCACTGGCAAACGTGCCAAAATTCAAAATCTCCGAGGTGTTTTCAGAAAATTCTATGACGTCCGGAAAATTTATCACCGGCGGATCATTTACCGATGCCACGTTCACTATCACACTGCCATAAGCGGATGCCCTCCCGGGTGACTCGCTGTCATGGATAGTGAAGCCTATTGTCTCTGTGCCAAACCAGTCCTCTGCCGGCGTGAGCGTAACCAGAGTGTCCGGATCTATAGAGATACCGATGTGATTGCTTTCATGCGGGAAGATCAAGAGATAATCGCCATCAACGTCGTGTATGTATTCTGTGAGATCAAATGTGAAGGGCTCATCTTCACGAAAACTGAATTCCGCCGGCAAATATATCTCCGGCGCATGATTCCAGTCGCCCGGCGTAACTGTTATCAGCACGTTATCACTACCCGATGCTCCATCATCATCATAAATAGTAAAAGTTATCAATTCCTCGCCAGACCAGTCTTCCACTGCCGTAAATTCTACTATATATGTAACATTATTTATTCCATATTCCTCGATATCCACTAATACCTGGTCTGCTCCACTATATTCCACAGTGAAGCTATTGCTGTCTACATCATAGAAATAATCATTTAAAGTAGCCCGATAAAAGGAACCCTCTTGAAACGAAAATCCCGAAGGCAGGTCTATCACCGGAGCATCATTTACTGCTGCCACCTGCACCCAGACTCTATCTGATGCCGCCAAACCATATTCATCTATCACCCAGAAGGTTAGCTCTTCATTACCATGCCAGTCCGGCAGTGCTCCCATTATCACCAGCGTGCCGAATATCTCCACTGTCACATTCTCATTATCGGATACCGTCAAAAATAAATCGTCTCCGTCTTCATCACTCACATAACCCTG
Organism: uncultured Candidatus Cloacimonadota bacterium; assembly: GCA_964604155.1. Taxonomy (GTDB): domain Bacteria; phylum Cloacimonadota; class Cloacimonadia; order Cloacimonadales; family TCS61; genus Stygibacter. The sequence goes on from CAZRXY010000016.1 coordinate 14,709, forward strand.
AGATTCAAAATTCACCGATAGCGTTTCATCTTCCAGAAAATTAAAAGTAGCCGGCAGTGTGATCACCGGCGGCGTGTTTATATTTCCCTGATAAACCCTCACCTGAACACTGTCCGTTGCCGTGGCTGTGCTGTCATCCGTTACTCTAAATGATATAACCTCCATACCATACCAGTCATGATTCTCCGGCGATAGATAAAAATTAACGATGAAATTCTCATCTATTTCTACGCTGATGTGATTATTCCCAAAATGTTCAAGAATTAATTCATCACTGTCTATATCATCTATATAACGATTAAAATTCTTATACAATTGAGCAGTCTGCACAAAGCCAAATTCATCCGGCAGCACTATTGTGGGTGGATCATTTACAGGAGTAACTTCCAGTACCGCCGTATCGCTCACCATCCCCCGTCCTGAGATTATGTCCACAACCCGGAATTCCAAAGTCTCCAAGCCATGGTAGTTCGCAGCCGGGGTAAACGTGACTTCGGTACCATTTATATTAATCCCGATATTGGCATTAGGTATAAAGGAAAGAAAAAGCTCATCCTCATCTATATCCCACATATAGGGGGCAAAATCTACTGCCAGTTGCGTGTCTTCCGCCATCACCCAGCCATCAGGCAATACAAATTCAGGATCATGATTCCAGTCCCCCTGCTCCACTATCACTAATAGCGAATCATGTGCTGCCGTTATGCCGTCTGATACGTGAAACTGAATGTATTCCTCGCCATACCAGCTCTCAGGAGCAGAAAAATATACCACTAATCCTTGATTTGTGATATTGATTATCTCTGTGGCATCCCAGCTTAATGATAAGATATCTCCATCGACGTCAGAGACGTATTGACTAAAATTCTCCTGGTGTTGTGAATTTTCCTCAAATATCACTGCCGGTGGAAAATTTATCACCGGCGGATCATTTACCGGCTGAATTATGATAGTTACATTATCGGATGCAGAAGCTCTGCCTTGAGTATCATATACCGTAAATTCCACATTTCGGCTGCCATTCCAGTTCAATGCCGGCGTAATTGTTACATTAAGCTGATTTATATCTATCAGAATATTTGTATAATTACCCGTGCTCAGCACCAGATCATCACCATCCACATCATGAACGTAGCTGCTGAAATTATACGTTGTGGGATCATCCTCCAAAAGCGTAAGCTCATCAGGTAGATTAATCGTAGGCGGATGATTCTCTGCCCCGGGCTCGATGATCACCAGTGCCGAATCTACACTGGTCAAATATCCGTCATATACCGAGAAAGTTATTGTCTCTTCGCCCACCCAGTTGCCCGTTCTATTCACGCTCACATAAAATGATTCTTCTATTACGCTTAATATCAGATTTTCCTGACCGGAGATTGATAACTGCAAGTAGGGACTATCTATATCGTAGATATAAGGAGTGAGATTGAGATAGGTAGGCAAAGCGTCTTCATTTTTTGTGAAACTCGGCGGCAAATCTATCACAGGAGCATCATTGACCGGCGTTACTATTATCATAACCTCATCAAATGCCGTAGACCTGTCATCGATATCATCAAAAACATAAAAAACTATCTCCTCAGACCCGTTCCAGTCCGGTTCTGCCGCTATCGTTACCACTGTGCCGGCTATTTCTACTATTACGTGATGCGTCCCGCTAACCGTTAGCGTAAGCTCATCTCCCTCCGGATCGCTTATATATCCCTCTGCCAAAAAATCTATTACCATCGAACCGTCTTCTGCAAAGGTGAAATTATCAGGCAGGTTGATCTCCGGCGGCTCATTCATTGAACCCTGATAAACCCTGATTATCATGCTGTCTGAGGCACTCAAACTGTCATCCCATACTGAAAAAGTGAGCTCTTCACTGCCCCACCAACCCAGATCACTCAGTGAGATGCTCACATATAGTCCATTGATTGTGATTGCCAGATGCTCTGAACCCTCATGGGTTAGATACAGCATATCCCCATCCACATCGTTTACATAATTTGCAAAATTGATGTTATTGAGCACTTCTTCCTGAGTCATAGATAATTCTGCCGGAAGATTTATCGTAGGCGGATCATTTACCGGTAGCACGACAATTTCCACAGAGGCACTCGCAATCGCCCGGTCCAATATATTATCTATTACATGAAAAGTGAGTATAGTGCTCCCTGCATAATTCTCAGCAGGATACAGCGTGACCAGCGTGTCCGAATTTACCTGTACGCTGATATATTCATTATAATCCGCCATTATCAATAAGCTGTCATCATCATCATCGCTGATATACTGCCCAAAATCAAATTCCTCAGGGATATCCTCGGTGATGATAAATTGTTCCGGTAGCTCTATCTGAGGTGCATGATTCCATTGTCCCGCTATCACTTCTACCTGCATGGTATTACTGGCAGTTGCCAGGCTGTCATCCGTTATTGTGAAGATGATGGATTCTATTCCTATAAAATCATCTTCGCTAAAGAGTATATTATTGCCGGCACCATATCCTATTATAATGTTTTCATTCCCTTCCCAGCTTATCGAAAGATCATCACCATCTATATCGTGCATATAGTTATCAAAATTCAGCTCAAATACAGAATCCTCTTCAAAGAATATATATTCCGGCAGATAAAGCTCCGGCGCATCATTCTGGGCTCGCACTATAAAATTAACCACGTCGCTCACAGAAGCACGTCCCACCGTGTCATAAGCAGTAAAGGTAATATTGGTATTGCCAAACCAGTTTGCATCAGGAATGATAGTCACCTCCAATCCCTCTATATAAATATCCATATTGGATACATTGGCTACCGTCAATACTATATCATCGCCATCCACGTCCTCTATATATTCTGCGAAATCTCCCCAGTACTCCGTGTCTTCTGCTATGCTGATCTCTGCCGGCAGATCCATCACAGGCGCATGATTATAATCTCCCGGTAATACTGTGATAATCGCACTATCACTACCTTCTGCACCGATTGCATCCGTTACCGTAAAGGTCAGCGTCTCCTGACCAATAAATCCCAAAACAGAACTAATATCGCCGATTATTACATTACCCGGCAAATGCGTGAGCGATACATTGATATTTATATTTTCTTCCACTGATAACGTGACCACATCTCCCGTATCCACATCTGTTATATAATTGCTGAATACTATGTTACTGAGTTCCTCTCCCTCCACAAAACTAAAACCCTCCGGCGGCAATATGATAACGGGGGGATCATTCACCGGAGTAACTATTACCTCCACTTCACCGGAGGCTGTTTCTCTTCCCATATCATCAAATACATAAAAGGTTACGTCCTCGCTGCCATTCCAATCCGGCTCGGCTGTCAGCGTAACCAGAGTCCCCGTAATCTGAATTATCACATTATCATTGCCGTATGCCAAAAGCGTGAGCGGATCATCATCTATATCATATACATATCCCGCTGCCAAAAAATCCACCTCAAAAGAACCGTCCTCCTCAAATTCAAAGTAATCCGGCAGATTGATCTCCGGCGGCGTATTCGTGCTGCCGCTGATCGCCTGAACTAATACCAGATCACTGGCATTTTCTCCCGCACCATCCGTTACTGTGAACGTGATACCTTCTGTGCCGCTGAATTCCTCATCCGCAGAAAATATCACTATCGAAGATTCCACATTTACCTCAATCTCGTCATTCCCACTATAGGTGATCACTAATGACTCACCATCCGGATCACTAATAAATGGACTAAAATTCACAATATACGGCGAGCTGTTTGAAAACGTGAAACGCTCCGGCAGATTTATCGTAGGCGGATCATTTACTGGGATCACGATTATTAATACCTCGTCACTCGCTGAAGCTCTAAAGCCCTGCGTGTCCCACACCGTAAAGGTAAGCTCAATTGTGCCATTGTAATTGTGAGCAGGATAAAATGTTACCATACTTCCTGCTATCGATACTCCCAGATTGGCATTATAACTCGCCGATAATACCAGATCATCGCCATCTTCATCACTTATATAAGCCTCAAAATCAAATTCCGTGATCTCGTCTTCATACATCTCCAGGCTGTCCGGCAGATTTATCTCCGGCTCATGATTAAAGTGACCTGTGCTGACTATAACTTCCACCGTGTCCACCGCACTGGCACTAGAGGGATCCGTAGCTCTAAATTCTATCATCTCGCTGCCTGACCAGCCACCTGTCGAGCTTAGCGTTATCACGTAAGCATCTCTGGTGATTATCACGTTCTCATTTCCTTCCCAGGTAATCGTTAAAAAATCTCCGTCTGCATCATACATATACATCCCAAAATTGATTACCAGCTCTCCATCTTCCTCAAAGGTAAAAGTAGCCGGCAAATCAAGCTCCGGCACGTCATTTACCGAGTTTACGATCACTCGCACCTCATCTGTAGCAGAAGCACGGCTGCCGCGAGAATCCCAGACCGTGAAATCTATATCCTCATAGCCATGCCAGTTAAGACTGGGTATAAAGGTGACCATCAAGCCATCAATTACCACTAAAATCAATTCGCTGTGCTGATGCGTGAGCACCAGATCATCACCATCCACATCAGAAACATATTCACTGAAATCAATTTCCAGTTGCGTATCCTCATCAAGCGTTATGGTCGCCGGCAGATTTATCTCCGGCGCATGATTAAAATCGCCCTGCTCTACTATAACATCTACTATGTCGCTGTTATTTAATTCTCCATCCGATACCGTGAAGGTGATCGTCTCTGTGCCAAGCCAATCCACTGGCGGCGTGAAATGTACCACATTACCCGGATAGATTATCACAGCAATATTGTTATTACCCGTTACCTGCAATGTGAGCACGTCTCCATCCACATCGTGGATATACGGCAGAAATGGCTCTATTAATTCGCCATTCTCGGTTATCCTGAATTCCGAAGGCAAATTTATCGTAGGTGCATCATTCACCGGATCCACTATCACTAATATACTACCCGGCACCTGAACCCTGCTGCGCAACTCCCAAATTATAAAATTCATCGTCTGCTGACCATGCCAATTCAATTCCGAACGGAAGGTTACTACATTGTTCTCATTAACCGTAGCCCCGATATAATCATTTGCACTAAAGGTTATCAGCCAGTTATCGCCATCTTCGTCTATCACGTAGGGATTAAAATCCATCACCAGTTGCGTGTCCTCATCATATCGCACAGAATCAGGCAATCCCACGATCTCCGGCGCATGATTCCAAGTGCTCTCCGTTACTATTATCTCAAGGCTGTCATTCGCCGTATATTCACCATCACTCACCCAGAAATGAATAATCTCCGATCCAAACCAGTCCGGCGTGGCACTGAAGGTTACATTTGTGCCCAGTATATTGATGAAGATATTATCCCCACTCGCTCCTCCCAATGAAGGAATACCGCTATCCACATCATTTATATAGTTTATAAAATTCAAAGTAAGCTCTGTGTTCTCCTCAAAAGTAAAATATTCCGGCAGGTTTATCGTGGGCGGATCATTCACCGGATTCACAGTCACACTGATATTAGCAGTAGCATGGGCTCTGCTGCCGCTGGGCGATGTGTCATACACCGTAAATCCCAGCCAGTCACTGCCATTCCAATCCCCATTAGGCACTATCACTATCTCCAGACCGTTCACCTGGCAATGCATATAACTACTCGACCTCGAAACCGTTAAGACAAATTCATCTTCAGCATTCAAATCAAAAATGTGCGGCTCAAAATCAAAGGTGAAAGAGGTGTCCTCATCAAATATAAATGAACCCGGTAGATTAACGAATTGCGGCGGATAATTGCCACTCCCCAAAATAACTTCTACTTCTACGGAATCCGTTACCGGCGTTATGCCGTCATCTATCTCAAAAATTACCGTCTCCGACCCTGTCCAGCCCGCCGCCGCCTGCAGCCTGATCGTCATCGGCTGGCTCACTATGTCTATCAATATGTTCTCATTTCCCCAATAATCCATGGTCAAAGGATCTCCATCAAGCTCCGTCACGTAGTCCCGCAAATCCCTGATCAGATAACTGCCTTCTTCAAAAAGAAAATTATCGGGTAACTCAAATATTGTAAGATCATCTACCGCCGTTACTAAAAAGGTTAATTCTCCCTGAACGTATCCCCCATGCTGATCGTTTACCAAAAAACCTATCGTCTCTGTGCCATTCCAGTCCGGTGTCGCCGTAAAAGTTACCACCGAACCCGCCTCTACTGCCAGTATATTTGTGCTATTGATCACGGTAACCAATAGATCATCGCCATCTATATCATAAACCAGGGAATCTCCCACAAAGTCGATCACGAGGCTGCCATCCTCTTCGAAGCTCTGTATTTCAAGAGGCTCTATCAATTCCGGCGCATGATTATTCTGCCAGATCGATACGGTTACCTGCACATTATCGCTGGCAGATAACCCCTCAAAATCCGTAACCGTAAAGGTTACAATTTCCTCTCCATTCCATTGCGGCACCGAACCAAAGCTCACGTTCAAACCGTCTATCGCAATTGTAACGTTCTCATGTCCACTGCTGCTTATGGTTAATTCCTCACCGCTGTTCAAGTCATTAAGATCAACGTCATGTACATACTGGGCAAGATTTATATCCAGCGTAGTCCCCTCGGCAAATGTGAAAGAACCCGGCAGATTTATTGTAGGAGTATCATTTACAGGATTTACTATTACAGTAGTTGTGCCACTATTTATCCCGCCATTCCCATCTGTCGCCAGAAAGGTAACCACCTCGCTGCCATTCCAATTCGGCTCAGCAGATAAGAGCACTATAGAGCCCCCTACTATCTGGGCTATTACTTTGTTATTGCCCGAAGGATAAAGCGTGATTGCATCTCCATCCGGATCACTCACATAGCCTTGAGCAGCAAAATTTATCTCCAGATTGCTGTCCTCATCAAAATTTATGCTTTCAGGCAGCGATAATTCCGGCGGATCATTCACATTTATCACCCGCACTTCCAGCTCAGATGCGGCTTCACCTCCTGCTCCATCCGCCACCTCAAAGCTTAATATCTCTACTCCAAACCAGTCTTCAGGCGTGCTAAAGGTCAAGAGCATACCTGTAAGCTCATAGCTGATATTTGTATTACCACTTATGATTATCTCCAGTTCATCGCCATCTATATCCGTGATATACAAACCCAAATCCAATTCACCCAGCGTGTCTTCATAAAATTCAAAATACGGCGGAAAGGCTATCACCGGTTCATCATTCATCGGATTCACTATCACATTTAATCCACCGGATATTGAAGCCCCAAACGGATCCTGAGCAACAAAATAGATCACCTCGGTGCCATTCCAGTCTGCATCAGGCACCAGCGTTACCAATAGCGAATCCACGCTCACAGTAATATTCTGATTACCAAAATAACTCAAAAATATCGGGTCTCCATCTACGTCACTCACCCAGTTACCGAAATCAATTTCCAGCTCGCTGTCCTCATCCACACTCACGGAGGCAGGAAGATTCATACTGGGCGGATCATTCACGGATAATACTCGTACGGTGGTATTTCCTTCTACCCAGCTCTGACCCTGATAACGCACCATAAAGGTCATTACGTCGTCACCATGCCAGTTTGCCGCCGGCGTAAGCGTCACCACTGTGCCGCTGATGCTCACATTTACCTGATTACTATCTAACACTGCCACTGCCAGTGTTATCGCCATGCCTTCCGGGTCATAGATATATTGCCCAAAATCTCTTATCTCTACCTCATCTTCCACCATTAGTATATAATCCGGCAGATTGATGGCAGGCTGATCCGGCATGGGATCAAAGGTGATGGGAATTGTCTGGCTGGCACTAAGCCTGTTGCTGCTGTCATAAACTGTAAAAGTCACATCCTCGGTGCCAAAATAATCCGGTACCGAAGATATGGTCACCATTAGATTATTGATTACGATGATCACGCTGTCCTGACCCGTTGCCTGCAATAATAAAACGTCTCCATCTACATCATAAACGTAATCGGCAAAATCTATTTCCTGACTCGTATCTTCATTCAAGGTAAAGCCTTCTACCGGCAAATTTATCGTGGGAGGATCATTTACCGGCAGCACTCTCACAAGCACCGCATCACTTGCCGTGCCGCCTGAACCGTCTTCTACATAAAAGGTCACCGTCTCAGTGCCATTCCAATTCAAAGGCGCACTAAAGGTCACTTCACTTCCAGCTATTGCTATTATTATATTGCTCGTCACGGTATGAGTCAATTCAGGAAAACCGCCATCAGGATCACCGGCATAATCAGCAAAATCTACCACCAGAACGCCATCTTCCAAAAATACAAATTCACTCGGTAGATTTATATATGGCGGAGCACTGGCTACGCAGGTAAAGGTGAATACTTCATCATAGCCTTCGTTGTAAATATTTCCTATATAATCCTCTGCCCTCACACTCCAGTTTATCGTCCCCGCAACTGATTCATTTAATTGATATGTTACATGATATGCCCGGTAATAACCTAATTCCGTTGTGCCAAAAGCCGGATCAGCATTTATCTCTGCACCGCCGGTCACGTTCTGACCATTCTTATAGAGACGGATACTGCCAGGATTTACTCCCGGATCAAAATCATATACATAAAAACTGATCTCCGTATCCAAAGGCATGTTCACCGCCCCATTCTCCGGATAGATATCCCATAAAAATGGCGGCGTGGTATCTACACTCGATAATTCCGTAGTAAAATTATAAGAATCATAAAGCGTGTTTCCCAGATTGTCCGAGGCTGATATCGTGATATTTACTTCCTGAAGCGAACCAAACGGCAATGGAGGTAAGATGGTTACAGAATAGCCGTCTGCCACTATTCCATAAGTAAATCCCTCATCTATCGGCTCAAATAGTAAACTGTCTAACCAAACCTGCACACTCGTTGTGTCCACTCCCGAAAGCACATCCTTGATCTGGAAATAAATATCTGTATCAACCGATACCCCCGTCTCATTTCGAGCCGGTGATCGAGAGGTGATATAGGGACCCGCTACGTCATTTATCGTCCGAAAAGTATATATGAACCGCTCCATATGATTACCCTCTGTGTCGTCCGCATCTATCCATACCGTTACTAATTGATTATAACTGAATGCGTTATAGGGTAATACCGTTACCTGATATCCCATATTTACACCCTGACCCGTATTGATAGGCTCTATCTCAAAATGTCCCAGACTCGCATGCGTGTACTGCTGCCCCTGAACCCGTACCACTATCGTTGAAGTGTCTACATAAATATCTTCCACCATATTGTAGATATTAAAGCCCACTGTGCTATTCACGCTCACATTCTGCTGACCCGGATAAGGTTCCCAGTTGCCCGTATAGGTGTAATCAAGGCTCGTTTTTATATAAAAAGTGTAAGACGATATCACCTCATTTCCGGCATTGTCGCTCGCTGCTACGGTCACCATTACCGTGTCTGCTATCACAAAGTCATTCTCGGTGTCTAAGGTAAATCTGTAACCATTAGCTATTGTCTGATATGTGAGCTGGGCTCCTATCTGATAGGTGGCATCCAGCCCCGATTGAGTAGTCTCCAAATGTAGGCTTACACTGTTTATGTCCACTCCGGATAACAAATCCCGCACGCTGAACATTATGTCCACATCCAGCTCCACGTCTGTAGCCCCGCTGTTCGGATTGCGATCATAGACCAAAGGCGCTATGTTGTCGTCTATCACCCAGAAATACCAGCTATGCTCCAAGGTCTCTATCCCTTGCAAATCTGCTGCATTCACTATAATATGAACGGAATCTCCATAGGCAAAACTACTCGCAGGCTGAACCACAAAATTATAACTTAAACCCGCTCCACCCGTATAGGTGTATTCCACTCCATTAGAGTTATCGTAATAGATAGTCCCATTGATATCTATTACCACAGAACTTACATCCACATCTATGGTGTCATTACTGCTTATTACGTTAAATTCTACGTATGTATTGACGGGATTATTGGCACTGCCCTGCTCCGGGGATATTACTTCTATTTCTATTCCATATATCCTGAAAGCAAAGAGCAAAATTAATATTAACATTGTCTGCGAAAAACTAAATAATCTTTTCCTCATTATGCATCTCCATCATCTTTTTTCTGCAATTTACAATCCACATCCACCTACTTTATTGTCAACAATTTTTCACCCTATGAGTGGGAAGTGAAGAGTAAATAGTGAATAGTGAAGAGTGAGAAGTGAAGAGTGAAAAGTGAAGAGTGAGAAGAAAATGAATAGCACCGAGCTTTAGCTCGGGGATAGATTGCCCCCTCTCAGCGAGATTTATCCCAAATTTTTTAAAAGAAGTCTAATCAGCAATAAAAAAAAGATTATAAACCACGGACAGCACGGACTACACGGAAGCGAGAGGGAATTAGAAGTGGTGGCGACCAAAGCACACCCCCAGCTTCCAAGGTCAACCATCAGAGATGCTTTCCTACCCAGCTCGTCGAGGTCTGGAATGTGTCTAATTAAAGAAAGTTATCCACGATGCGGGTACGTTATTTACTAAACTATCAGCATTGGAGATCACTGTATGAAAATCTTGGAATTGAAACTGAGAATTGCAAAAAAAAAATTGAGTTCACTATTTTAGGACTGGACAATCTCGCGTGATTGATCGGATGTTGACTCCGTTTATGAAACATGTGAGTGACTATATCAGTGGAGCAGGCTAAGTGGCAGCTATTTAGAGTGAGATAATTGTGAAGGCAGTGGCAGCAAGAGTGAATGAAATGATCAGGAGGTCTGTGGCGGCTAATTTTTGCCGGTGCAGAAAGGTTCTTTTTGGGTAAAGCCTGAAAGCCCGCAGTTCGAGCGAGATAGCGCGGAATTGAATATTGTGGAGAGCGGAAGCCAGCACAGGCAGGACTAGGGTTTTATAGGCAATAAAGCGGTTCTTAAGTGACAGATTATCAAGGGCAATACCTCGCAGGGCGAGGGCTTCTGTTTTCTGGTTAAAAGTTTCTTTAAATACAGGCAGGAAGTGGATAGTGGCAGCCACGATGAAGGATATTTCGTAAGGGAATTTCCAGGCATTAAGAGCTATCAGGTAATCCTGGAAGGGATAATCCATGAGCAAGCCGGCGACCAGGATAATGATGAAGAAGCGGAGCGAAGAGGCAAGGGCATTATTTATACCAATATCGGTAATTCTGATAAAGCCGAATTCAAAGAGGGCTTCGCCGCTGCGTCTAAAGAGCAATTGCATTATGAAAATAATAAAAATAATTTTGCCGAGGTGAGAGAGACGGATCAAGAGCTGCTGTCGGGCGGAGGGCGAAGGCTTGCTGATCAGGAGCAGGAGGAGTGTGAGAGCCAGTAAAATTAATTGCACTACAGGCTGCTGATAGATCACCGAGATGCCGGTGAGACAGACCACGAGGATGAGCACAGTGCGGAGATTTATTTTTGCCATATTAATTTGTTTTCGGATCAATCCACGTATTTCCCTTTGTGATATAATGGAACATAAACCTTGAATTCAACGCCGTGTTCGGTATCAGTTACCGTTATTCTGCCTTTCATATCAGCGATAACTTTCTTGGTCATATAGAGACCGATGCCGGTATTATTTAAGCTTTCTTTACTGGTGGAATAAAGTTCAAATATCTTTCCTCTCAGATCGGGTCTGATGCCGCCGCCATTATCTGAGATAGAGACCACTATATTATTACCTTCACGCTGACTGGAAAACGCTATCACGGGGTTGGCTATTTGTCTGCTCACGAGGACGTCGCAACTATTATCCAGAATATTTATAAGAGCCTGAGCGTAATCTGAGGGCACACCTTCGATGATTCCTTCTCCTGCCAGATTTATCTCAAACTTGATGCCTTCCTGCAAAAATCGGGCTGCTAATAAATCTGCGATGTTACGTAAATACTTGGTTACTTCAAATTTCTTAATTTCATCATTGCTGCCATAGATGATCCTGAAATTTTCTATCGAGTGTGATAGTGAAGTCAATATAAGCATACATTCATTAATTTTCTCAGCGAAAATATCTTTTGTAAGCTCTTCAAAGTCATAGGCATCCGCCAGTCCCTGGATCACCATTCCAATAGTATTTAGAGGCTGTCTCCAGTGATGAGCAATCTGGCTGAGAATGGCTGATTGACCTGTTTGGCGTGCCTGCCTGATGACCAGTATGTCGCGTTTTCGCAATTCATTCACCGCAGCCTGCACTTTTTCTTCGAGCTTTTGGTGCATTTCGTGGAGCTTATCATGAGCTTCACGCAATTTTGCTTCAGCCTGCTTTCTATCTGTGATATCTATAGCGGTAGTGAAATTTATTTTTTTTGTATTCAGTTCCAATATATCTGCTGAGAGCAACAGCACCTTTTCTTCGCCGGATTTGGAGAAAACCACTCCTTCTTCATTTCTCACAAATCCCTGATTAATAAGCTTCTGTTTAAGACTATTACGAAAATCTGGATCCAATCTTAAAACGTCTGCAGGCTTTTTTCCCAATACTTCCTGCTTATCATAGCCCAGTATATCATAAAAGGTCTGGTTTACTTCCAGATACTCTCCATCATCCAGATCACTCATTCCCATGATCACGGGGCTGGTATTGAAGGCGGCTGCAAATTTTTGCTCCGAGAGCTTGAGTTCCGAAATATCTTTACTGGTGAAAAAGAGAGCAGGTTTTCCGCTCCATAGCCCTCTTGAGAGGTGGGATTCCACAATGATCACATCACCATTTTTGGTTTGAAGGGGTAGCGGGCAGGAATCGCACTCGCCTTTTGCTATCTTATCGAGCATTATCCGGTGATCTTTATCGTCAATTGAATAGTGAATAATGGTGACATGTTTGCCCAGGAGCTCATTTCGCAAGTAGCCTAATTTTTTTAATATTGTATTGTTTGCCTCGAGAATTATGCCTTTTTCATCAAGTATCAAGGAGCAATCATGGATATTATTAAAAAATGTTTTAAAATTTTCTTCGTTTTGTTGCAGCATTCTGGCATTGGCTTTTTGTTCACTGATATCTTGTATGATACTCACAACTTTTATCACATCACCATTTTCTGATTTTAGAGCGTAAAAATGCTGTGATATCCAATCTGCTCTGAGACGATTATTCTTTGGCAGCTTTAGTTCCGGAATCACCAGTTCGCGACCTTTTTCATAGACTTCTCTGATCCGACTGGTATAATCTCCAGCATAATCATAGAAATCTTCTATACGATCGCTTGAGGACAAGCGTTGCAGGGTAATTTCGTCATCTGTGAGGCCCCAGATATTTTGCCAGGCTGCGTTGTAGTGCAAAAGACGCATTTTTCTGCCACGTACTGCTATCCCGAGAGGTGAATTTTTGATGACGGCGTCACTTAGAAAATAGCTGTCTGCTAATTTATTCTGCATTTCCTGATAGTGCCGGGCTTGTTCGCGTTCCAGCAATGCTCTTTCGATAGCCGGATTAAGGCGATGCAGGTTTTCCTTTAAGAAATAATCGTCTGCCCCTGCTTTGATAACTTTAACTGCAATTTCTTCTCCCATAGTTCCGGAAATCATTAAGAAAGGCAATTTATTATCTGTTTCTCTGACAATTTTGAGGGCGTCCAGTCCCGTCATCTGAGGCATTTTAAAATCTGAGATAACGATATCCCATTTATGGTTCTTCAGCTTTGAAATCAGTTTCTGCTCCTCGTAGATGACTTCTATCACAGCATCAGTCCAGAAATTGCTCAGTTCTCTTTTCAGCAAAACTGCGTCAGAACTGTTATCCTCCAGTAAAAGTATTCTCAAACCCTTTCTTTTCATATAACCACCACCCGAATATAATCACTAAATCCAGTTTCTGATTTTATTATAAGTAGTCAAGCATTTATTACTAAATAACAACAGAAATTCATGTTTTATAAAAAATTAATAATAAAGAAGCTATAAAGATAAGTGCGAACTGTTCATTTTTTTCTGATTATGCGGAAATTTCTGTGATTGTAGTTGAGTTTAGAGTAATTTTGTTTCGAGAGCAAGCACAAAATTTCTGCCGGGCTGGGGGTAGCCGAATTTGTTCTGATAATTAGTATCAAAGGCGTTATCGAGTCCGATTTTCATTTTAAAATTTGTGAAGGTGCGGTTAAGGGAGAAATTATGTAGCCAGTAGGCAGGGAGAGTGCGTTCTGATGAGGTGGATAGATCGAACCAGGAAGCGTCATAGACGAAGAAGATATCGCCGGGCAGCATGATTTTTTCGGAGAAGCTGATATTATTGCGTGGGTTTTCATTAAGCGGTCTATCGCTGGACTTGGTATAATCCAGCAAGCGATAGGCGAAATAATGCTCGGAGATGAGGTTAAGCTTGAAGGCAGCTTCCAATCCGTAGCTTTGCACCTGGTCAATATTATCATAAATTTGCGAATAATTTTGCAGCGTTTTGAGATCAACCATATCCTCGATAATGTTATAGAACAGTGAGACATCAATTTTTCCGGCAGTGGAGGAGACAGCAAAGGGTTGTAGTGTGGAGATTTCAAATTTCCAGGCAGATTCTTCTTTGAGTAGGGGATTACCTCTACTGCTGGAGAAGAGTTCGTGGAGGCTGGGATAATTAACATTATTTGAGAATGCCAGATTGTATTGAGCGAAGCGATTATCCTGAAAGAAGATGCCGAGGGAAGGTTCCAGGTGATAAATCCAGTTCTCTCGTTCATGCTGGTGGAATAGCGATAATCCTGAGCCGGCAGAGATGGTGAAGGGAGCGAGCTCGAATTCTAATTGCAGAAAGGGGTTTTGCATTAATTGCCAATTGGAAGTCCATTCGGAATAAGATTTATTATCCTTTCTATTGTACGCCTGTCTTTCGGTGCGATAGCCGGCGATGAGTTTTAGATAATCATTTTCCCAGGTATATTTGGCAATCGCCCCAATATTCCAGCTAAGGAGCTGCGAATTTAGCTTAAGAACGGTATACTCCGGATCGCTAAAGGTTTGATAGATATCATCATAGCCGTCATAATAGAGATTAATATTTAGTTTCTGGCGATATCCCGGGAAGAAAATGCCGCTTGCGCTAAGCTGGTATCTTTTCCAATCCACGTATCGTCTGTATTCCTCGGCGTAATAGATATCGGGAGGGATTTGTCTTTCATCCATCCAGGAAAAGGAGGCGTTAAGGGAAATCTGGTGTAGATCATAAATCGGGAAATTGATTTGGCTTTGCAGGTCATATTGAGATTGGGCGGAATGATCTCGAATGCCGCCGTTTTCGATGGCAGTGGGCACGAAGTCATTTGAGAGAGGGAAGCCATCGGTATGATAGCGGGCAAGAGAAAGCCTGTAATCAAAGGCAGAAAGGCTGTGAGCAGAAGAGATCATAAAGCGGTTTGTGTTGTTTCTCTGGAATAAAATATTTGCCTTAAGCCAGGACTGGTTATCCGGTTTTTTGGAGACGATATTAACCACTCCGCCCATGGTATTGCTGCCGTATAGAGCGGAGGCGGGACCTTTTATGACCTGAATTTCCTTAAGATCAGAGAGAGGGAGAGCGGAGAGGTCAACGGCATCAAAATACCCGCCCCCGATAGGTCTGCCATCGAGCATGATCATCACATCTTCTTTTTCAAAGCCGCGGATACTAAGCTCGGAACTGCTTTTGCCGCCTTTGGCGATATTGATGCCCGGCATAAGAGATAAGGCATCTGCAATATTTGTTTCGCGGTCAATTTCGCGTTCATCCCAGTTTTTAATCTCAATTTTTCCAATGGCCTGAACCGGTTTTTCGGCAACGATGCTTGTTCCTTCCAGGTGATAGATTTTTTTTTGTTTTGCCTGAAGGCTATCTGGAGTTTGAGCGGTAAGACTTAGAAAAAAAAAAGAGACAATAATCAAGGAGAGGTATTTCATTGCATCCTCGTAATGTTTTTATTATTAATATCATAGATACGGCTGGAGATTTTTGCGAATAGGGTTATTCTATGCGAGATGATCAGAGCGCCCTTTGGGACGTGGGTTTGGAGCATTTGGATAAGCTTTTTTTGTTGGGTGCTGTCCAGACCGGCAGCAGGTTCATCGAGCAGCCAGAATTTTTCTTTATTGAGCAGAAGAGCAGCCAGGGCGAGCCTTTGTCTTTGACCGCCGGAGAGCTCCCAGACCGGTTTTTCGGAGAATTCCAGCAATTGGAAATATTTAAGTGCATTAGTGATTTCTGTTTCATCTGCAGTATTGACGAAGCCATTAGCCCAGACAGCAAGGTCAAGTCGGGGAGTGGCAGCCAGGATATTAAGGCTGGCATTTTGTTTGAGATACGTAATTTTTTGAGCGATATCTACCGTAGAAGATTTACTGAGATCGCAGTTATCGAGCGTAATTTTGCCTGAGTATCCGGTTTGCAGTGCCATAATCAGGCGGCAGAGGGTGGATTTTCCTGAGCCATTGGCGCCGGTGAGGAGGGTGATTTCGTTTAGAGGCAGGTCAAGCAGAACTTCTTTAAAAAGTTCGTGGTCTGCAAAAGCAAACGAAAGAGATTGCAGGGAGATACAATTATTCATGATCAGGCAGGTGACGGCAAATTTCGGCTGTTTCCAGGATAACCGGATCGTGGTCGGCAATCACTACGGCATTACCGGCAAGAGCGTATTCCTTGATGAACCTGATCACGTTTTCACGTTTGGGAGCATCAAGTCCATTACTAATTTCGTCGAGCAGGAGAATTTGTGGTTGCAAGGTGTGAATAGCTGCCAGAGCTACCAGTTTTTGCTGTCCATATGAAAGGTCGGCGGTGTTTTTATAACGAAGGTGCTTAATATTCAGGATGTTAAGAGCTTTGAGGATTCGGTTTTCTATCTGATGCGCGGGGAGGCAGAGATTTTCTGGAGCAAAGGCAAGTTCCTGCTCTACAATTGGGAAAAAAAGCTGTTCATCGGGGTGCTGCATAGTTAGAGAGATATGAGGTGAAAGTTCAGCCAGCGAGCAATTTTTGTGGTCTATTGCAGTTAGAGTAATATTGCCGGAGATCGTGCCGTTGCGATGCCTGGGTATGATGCCGGAAAGTAAAAAGAGCAGCGTGGTTTTGCCTGCTCCGCTGTTTCCGGTGAGAGCTATGATATCGCCTTTACAGATATTCAGAGAAAAATCATGGATGAGCCGGTTATTCATGTCCGGGTAGCGGAAACTGAGGTGAGAAATTTGCATCAGCATTATTTAAGTTTGAAACTGATAATGTATTTCAGCCAGCGTTGGTGGAATCTGTCTGCGGGGATGATCAATCTTAGCCAGTCACCGCTCTCAGACTTGTTTACGGAAAAATATAAATTTTCCAGTTCGTTGCGGGGAATAGATACCGAGCCGCCATCGCGCGAGGAGAAGACAATATCCTGCCAGCTTTCATCTGCAATATAATCTAAGAGCAATTGCTCTACGGGCAGCAGTTTCAGGGTGTCACCTTTTGGCATATTGACGTTTTTGAAGGCGGCATCGGGCAGATTGTAGATGATAAGCACGTCTTCCTGAGGTGAGATGATGGTGAGGATGCCTTCAGATGGGGCGGCATTGATATTGATAATCCGAACAAGAGCCAGCATGATAATGATGAGGATAATCAGGATGATGATGATGGTAGTTTTCATTTATCTTGCTCTTCAATTTTTTTTACCGGCTTTTTTTCATAATAGAAATTATAACCGTCAAACTCAAAGAGAGCGGGTTGGAAGACTGTTTCAATTTTATCGCCCGCGGTATAATGCAGGATAATTTTGCCGGAGATATCGGGTGCGAAAGCCTGGTCTGAATAGAGATATTTTTCAGCGGCATAGCCATTACGGCTGGAACTTGCCAGATGCACCGCTTGTGCCATAATAAAGGTGAAGGGAGAATAAGAATCAACGATCCGGGAAGCGGAAACAATATCAAGAGTAACGTGCCAGGGTGAGCTCCATAGTGCAATTGCGGCAAGGTTCTTAATATTGCAAACGGGGGGCAGGACAGATGACTGGGATGTCCAGAGGCTATCATCATAGCATAGAGAGATCGCCTCAAAGGCAGTGCGTTCTATAAAGGCAGCGGTGCCATCGCAGCCAATAAAAAGTGCTGCATCGGCTTGGATGCGTTCTGCCGCGAGGATTTGGGCAAAATTGCCGGGATTAAGACAGACAGAACCTGATGCGATATTGCCGTAAAGCGTAAGATCAGCAGCAATCAGGAGAAAGCCTGCTGAGAACAGAATACAAGCTGCGAGCAGATATTTAATTACCATGATAATTTATCTGCCTTTTGCCAGATGGTATGAGAGAAATCAAGGTCAGTGCTGATATTTTGGGGTTCTTTCTCAAAGATATGAATATTTATTGTATCAGGCAGTGAATTCCATTCAACGAGTTCTTTTAATTCCTGCCAGTCTGAGAATTGTTCACGGAATATGATAGCCGTCTCACCTCGCTGGATACAGGCAATATTTTTTATCCACATACCTCCGGGCATATCCGGGCTTTGCAGGATATAGCCGTTATTATCATGAACGAGAACGGCATTTTGGAGATATTGGGCATAATCCAGCCGGTGAGAAACGCCATCTTTTCCGATAAGCAGAAATTGTCCTTGAGCAGTGGGCATGAGTGGCTGGATGATCTGTTTCAGGAAATAGCCTTTGACTTTGGTGAAGGGGTGAGGCTCGGTGATGATTTCAAGTTGTGATAGATGATTTTCGGCAAAGAACAGGGTGGAAGGCATCATAAGGATAGGGCTGGATTCTGTTTCTATGAGGGTAATATTTCTTATCCAGTACATAGGAGCGAGATTTGCAGCTACCAGCCTCGGAGCGTCCTCTAATTTCTCATCATTCAGGAAAAAAGCAAGAATCGGGTCTGTTTCCAGAATTTCTGCTTCTGTAAGTCGCACCAGATAATTATCATCAGAGGTGAATATTATCTGGTCGTAAGACGTAATTTTGTGTTCTGCCAGAAGCTGGCGGAGATTTAGTCCCTGCCAGATGCGAGTGGCAATGATGCCATCTTCCTGTTTTTGTGTTGTCAGGATCTCCGTGTTTTGCAGTGAGAGATGATCCGTAGTAATTTCCATGACATCATCTGCCGGTTTAATCTGAAGAGCAGTAAGTGAATAAGCTGCCAGCAGCAAGAGAGACAATAGCTTTATTTTCATAAGATATCCTTAGACGAGTCGATATTTTTTTAGTTCGAGGTAAATTTTCCAGGAGAGAATTCCACCCATGATGCCGGAGATGGCAGCGGCAACCAGTGAAAGGATAGTGGGCAAAAGGGGGAGTCGCATAACAAGCTGAGTGACCACCAAAGCACCGGTGATATTAGCTGAGGCACAGAGCAGAGCATGATTTGCGGGGGAATCCGGATTAGAGAAAAAGAGCCAGGCAAGCTCGAGTATGACCGCAGGGAGGGTATAGCTGAGAAGCGATACGGCGCCGTGAGAACCAAAATAGCCCAGTCCCACCATCACAAAAGCCTGGGTGATACCCATTAGCAGTGCAGCACCGGACTTGCGAACCAGAAAGATCAGCAAAACCATCCAGAGTAGATACAATCCTCCAGCCAGTGAGCCGCCGGGTATGAGCAGCGGGGCGGAAATGAGATGCACCAGGGGCGTGACTATAGGTTTAGTAGCCAGCCCCAGAGCACTCATCACTGCAATATAGAGCAAGTCCCGGGATGAGAATTTTGCCAGGTAAGACATATTAATCCCAGGGTTCTCCAATATAATCCGAAAGGTCATCGGGGAAGGCAAAAGACCAATCTGCCTGAGTTTCGGCAGCTAGATATGCGTTCTCAAAATCTGGAATTTCCTGATATGAGCCAAAAAATTCCAGAGATTTAAGCCATTTGAATTTCTTTTTACTATTCGGCAAGTCCAGTCCGGGGAATATGGTCCGTTGCGTTTCGATAAGCCAGAAGCCGGCAGCAATTTCTTCAGGATAATATATTTTCATATAGTCATCCACGGCATAAAAAGCCACAGAATCCAGTTCTGTAACGTGTTCCGGTACAAAGCTGGAGAGTGGAATGGCAGATTCCGGGATGCCTTCATAATTTTCTACCATTTGTGAATCCATACTATTAAGCTCATATAGTACGCTGAGTGTATCATTGATGATTGATTTTATGCCTCTAAAAACATAGACTTTGTCCATGAATTTCACATTATAAGCATTAATGCCAATTGCTTCGAACTGAGGGAATTTGAGGCGGTTATTAAGAAACGGGATATAAAAACCCTGAGCAAAATTCGCATAATCCATGTCATCATAGCTGTGGCTGCGGGGGCTAAAGCCATCGGTAGCCACAGGTAAGAAATACAGAAGGTAGCGGCAATCAATGGAATCAGCGGGATCGTGGATCACCAGGTCTTGCACTGCTAAATAAGGGACAAATTGATCGAGTGCGTAGGCGTAAGTAATTTCGGGCTCGGTGCTGTTGCCGGTATCATTTTCTGAACAGGCTGAAACCAGCAGGAAAATGACCGTAAACAGCAAATACAACAAAGATTTCTTCATTCTTCCTCCTAAACAAATACTTAGGCAGAAAGGGGAGATGAAGTCGTTTTATTTCTCACCTTTCCAAGCACGGGAGGCATATCTGTTTCCGGATATACCCAGCGGCAGAAATCCATACCCGTGGGCTTAGGAGTTTCTGCTCGGTGTTAGGGTTCAGAAGAAAATTTTCCTCATTTCTGTCAAGTAAGGATTTTTTTAGCATTTGACTGTAGATAAAAACGAGGGTGCGGGTCGCGGATTCATTTTTTGCTTGTCAAAATAGGCGGGATGATTAAGTTATGTGCTAAGAAATTGGGGGTTTACAATGAAAAAGGATCTGGCGATATTCATGTTTATTGATGCGATGGGTTGGGAAGTGCTTCAGGG
>CAZRXY010000017.1:0-7733 GCA_964604155.1 uncultured Candidatus Cloacimonadota bacterium
AATAGTAAACGAATTTTACGATCAATTTTGTCTGCTGCAATTCTATGCATATACTTCACACTCCTTTTTAGTAGCCTGTTTGAACCATATTTTTAGAAATATTCTACATCTTAATTGAAGTATTTTTGAGCATTTTTTGTTCCATACTGGAATAATTATGCAGGTTATAGAATTATTTATAACTATCATCTCATTTCAAGAAGTGAATATGAGCGAGGGTAATCGCGGTAAAGCGATTCAGCACGGGTAATTATTCTCGGCTGGGTAAAAGAATAAACACCATTACCTCATAAATCAGCTATAATAGTAATTAACTGCATTAGCTTAATCAGCAATGCATTGTAACTAAATAATACATTTTTTCATTTTCAAATTCTTTATGAGCGGGACTTCTTTAGAATGCCGGGCTCATAGTATCCCGCAATACTATTTCAGGAGCAGCATTTTGATTTCTTCGTTGCTGTGTTCGGTAGTGAGTCTGGCAAAATAAATGCCGCTGTTCACCAGTCTTCCTGAGGTATCTTTACCGTCCCACTTGATCACCTGCATACCTTTATTCATGTATTTATCGATGAGTGTGAGGACTTGTCGTCCTTTGATAGAATAAATAGTGAGAGTAATATTTTCGGGATTTTCGAGATAGAAAGAAATTTCTGTTTCAGGATTAAACGGATTGGGGAAATTCATGAGGAAGTGTTTGGATGGCGGCACTTGATTCTGGCTGGAGCCACTTGCTGAAATGCTGATGCAGTATTCCTGGGGCAGGCAGTTATATCCGCTCACGGCGAGAGTGAGATCGTCTTGGGAATTAATGAGGCTATCAATAATGAGTTCACAGGTTCCGAGTGAATCTGTGATACCGCTTCCAATAATTTCATCTTGCTGCCTGAGCAGGAGTCTGAAATTTGGAGCGGGGTTTGAGCCGTGCATCATTTCCACATAAATATTTACAGTGTTGGTATTTATATTAATTTCAGCGGGGTAATTAACGGTGAATGCTTCGGGTTGAGCCGTCCAGATGGGCAAGATAGGTTCTGCCAGGACATTACAATCATAAAAGCACCATCTGAGTGCCCCTTCTTCATGCTGACCGGGGGCGGTTACCCAGGGTGCAGTAGCGATTTTGGACATGAGGTGCGTTCTGGCGATATCATTAATTTTATATTCATATAGTGCATTAAGGAATTCGCGGTGCAGGTGCTGTGAAGGGCCTTCGGTTTGTCCTTCATTGAACCATCCGTAGCGGGAATTACCGATAAAGCCGGTGATAAACAGCGGCAATTTGAGGGCATCTTCGGCAATGCAATCATCCTGATCGAATCCGCCACAATTGCAGCCATGGGTATAGAGAAGAGGGAAATTGTGAATAATGCCATCCACCAGTTCGAAATTTTCTTCGATAATATCTTCGGAATGCATTCTGATCATATAGGAATAATTGCTGTGGCCCACATGGTGGATAAAGGAGGTGCCGTCATTTACTAAAGAGAGGAAATCGCTTTTTGCCCAGTTAGCATCGCGGTCATAGAGAAATGAGATATTATCGGTTTCGGGGATACCTTGGGTAGCGTAGCCATTTTCATCGTGGAATCCAACCAGCAGATCGAGGTAATCTGCACCATAAGTGATTGGGTCAAGCCAGAGGGTCTCCCCCACCAGTGCGGGTTTATTTAGCTCATCAATTACCGGCATAAGCGAATATGCCTGCATTTTATTGATCATATTGATTAATTCTTCATCATTTGAGAAAGGTAGCCTTGCTACTGCAACTTCCGGCAGGAGGTCATCTTCGCCGGGTTCGCCCCACAATCCATCGCCATCATCATCCCAGGAGCCGTCCAGGGCACTGTAATAGAGGTCTGCGGGGATATTATCATCTTCATAAATTTGAGAAGATTGCACGCTGCACCAGAAGCCGCGGGCAGGGATATGCTCTACGTCTCCAGCCAGCAGCACACTTTCTATGCCGTAAGAGGAGTATTCATCAATGATGTGATTGCGGATTTGCTCTGCCAGATCGAAGCCATTCAGGTTTTCTGCGACATATTCTACGGTGACGAATTTTACGCGTCTGCCAAAGAGATGATAAAAATCTCTGAGAGGGGTTAGGATCTCCATAAATTCTGCGGCGGCGATCACTAAAAGATCATATTCGCCCTCGCGGTTTATAGGTCTGGGATAATTTCTCAGCATTTTGGGATTATCGACGAAGTTATTCACCAGGGCAGCGTTTTTATTTGAGAGGTACTGGACAGATTTTTGCACGCGGTTTACGCTGCCGAATTCGGTGGTGATCTTCAGTATTGCCTTGGAATAATAGCTGAGGTTTCCGGTGGCGGGATTATAGCTCACGGGGCAGAAGCTGCTGAGGGCGATATTATAGCCGTGCCAGGCTTCTGTGAGCAGATTGCCGTTATTAATTTCGGGCAGCGGGGCATCTGCACGGTAGGAATCAAGATTAATAACAAAATCAGATTTATTTATCTGACTGACAGGCTGAACGGACTGGACAGGATACAGCTTGCCCTCGGGTTTCATAATTTCTTCTCCGCTGAGCACAAGTTCTGCAGTGACGGCTACTTCATCGGGCGGCAATAATGCTTTCACAACCAGCCAGGGTAATGCGGGTTCTCCTATCTCCCCGCGCTCGCCGGCATCTTTCATAATCAATCTATAATAATCTGTTCCCTTGATCCTCACTACTTGAGGAGGAGCGATATCGTACTGGAGAACGATCTCTTTTGCCGCAGCAAAACTAAACAATGCAATTAGTGAAATTATAATATAAATCTTTTTCATGATATCTCCTGATTAATAGTGGTATAGCGCAGATACTGCCGTATGAGATTGCCGAGGCAATACTTTTTTACTCTAGAGATGAATTTATCCAGCCATGAGAGGAGGACATCTTCGGGGAAATCTGCGGGTGCGTAAATCAGCAGGACAGCCTTTTTTGTGGATGTAGTCACTTTGGTTTTAAGTGAATCCTTGATGGGGCTGCCGATAGGACCGGTGAGGTCACAGATCAGGTATCTGTTATGCAAATTAAGATAACTATTATCTATGGCAATATAGCCGTCATCAGGTCTGCCAATTCTGCCTTCAATTTCTCCATTCACCTGAGAGGCATCATATACGCAAACAGGCAGCAGAAATTGGAGAGAGCACCAATTGCCGATATCCACGAGTAGATTAACCGATTTGAAGCCTTTATTATTAAGAGCTCGGCGCATAAGTGCTTCAGAAGAGGGTCGTCTTTTGGTGGGGTCTATGCCGATTGCTTTAAAAAGCGTACGGGCATATTTAGTTTCGGGGATTTGGCTGATGGATTTGCCGGCATAAATGCTTCGATAATGCTCGCCCAGCTCCGCCAATTGGTTATAAGCTGATTTATCAGCAGTGATAACCAAGTCTTCCAGCTCGGCTACAGCGAGCTTTGCACCAACCCTAACTTCGTTTTCATCCTTCATGGTCAAATTATCTATGATAGCAAAAAAAGGGCAATATTTCTTTTTAAAAACCCCTGCCTTATTTTTTTATCAGGGGTAGAAATTTCATATCCGGGTAGAGATAATCCGGTTTGAGAAAAAAATACCTTGAATTAAAAAGGGGGGTTAATAGTATTTGGCGAAATAGATAAAAACAATAAGGAGTGGAATTTATGAAAAAACTGATGCTATTGGGCGATGAAGCATTGGCGCAGGGTGCGATCGATGCGGGATGTTCGGGAGTATTTGCATATCCGGGCACGCCTTCGACAGAGATCATGGAATATGTGCAAAAGAATGCAGATGCCGTAGCGAGAGATATCCATCGCAATTGGGCATCCAATGAGAAGACAGCGTTGGAGGCGGCAGTGGGCATGTCTTATGCGGGCAAGCGAACGATGAGCTGCATGAAGCATGTGGGCTTGAACGTGGCGGCGGATCCCTTTATGAATTCAGCTTTTGTGGGAGCTAATGGAGGGCATATAGTAGCAGTTGCCGATGATCCCAGCATGCACTCATCCCAGAATGAGCAGGACAGCCGGCATTATGCCAGATTTGCCATGATCCCCTGTCTTGAGCCTTCTAATCAGCAGGAATGTTATGATATGGCATATCATGCATATAGTCTTTCAGAGAAATACAAATTACCCATAATGATAAGATTAGTCACCAGGCTATCGCATTCTCGCAGTGGCGTGGAAAGGCGGGAAATGCTGGCGGAAAACGAGATCAAATTACCAGAAGACCGCAATCAGTTCATGCTTCTGCCGGCATTTTCGCGAAAAAAGTATAAGCATTTGATAGCAATCCAGCCGGATTTGGAACTGGAATCCGAAGAATCTCCATTCAACTGGGTAGAAAGGGGAAGCGATACCAGCCTGGGCATAATAGCTACAGGTTTGGCATATAATTATGTGAAAGAAGTCTGCGTGCGTTACAAGTGCCAGCATCCCATCCTGAAGATCAGCCAGTATCCATTGCCTGTGAATAAGATACGCAAATTTATGGATAGTTGCAAAAGGATTCTGGTAGTGGAAGAGGGTCAGCCTTTGGTGGAAGAGATGCTGCGTGGGGCAATTCCTGCGAATGATAAGATCATGGGCAGATTAGATGGCAGTTTCAGTCGTGATGGCGAGATAACGCCTAATAAAGTGGCGATAGCCCTGGGTTATGAAGAGGAGAAGAAAGCATTATTACCTGAGGTGGTAACGGGCAGACCACCTGCCTTATGCGTAGGCTGTCCTCACATAGATAGCTATAAGGCGTTAAATGAGGCGTTGGTGGATTATGTGGAAGATGGGCAGCGTCATGTATTCAGTGATATTGGCTGTTATACTCTTGGTTTTATGCCGCCCTATCGTGCGATAAATACCTGTCTTGATATGGGAGCATCTATTACGATGGCAAAGGGAGCAGCAGATGCGGGTTTATTTCCTGTGGTGGCAGTGATAGGAGACAGCACATTTTCCCATTCGGGGATGACGGGTATTCTGGATTGCGTATTTGACAAGAATAATCTGGTGATAATCATACTGGACAATTCCACAACGGGCATGACGGGTGGACAGGAATATACTGGTTTCGGCAAGCTGGAGGCAATATGTAAAGGGCTTGGTGTAGAGGAAGAGCATATCCGGGTGATAACTCCGCTTGCGCGGAATTTTGAGGAGAATGTGCAGATACTCAAGGAAGAGATAGATTATGAGGGGGTATCGGTGGTGATTCCGCGTAGAGAATGCGTTCAGACAATGACTCGGCGTGTGCGGGCACAGCAGAAAAAGGAGGCAAAATCATGAAACAGGATATAATACTGGCAGGAGTAGGCGGACAGGGGATATTGACAATTGCAGCGATAATTGGTCAATCAGCTCTGGATAAAGGTCTTAATATGAAGCAGGCGGAAGTTCACGGCATGAGCCAGCGTGGAGGAGATGTGCAGAGTCACCTGCGGATATCTGATCAGGTGATATATTCTGATTTGATTGCCCAGGGCGATTGCGATATCATCATATCCGTAGAGCCGATGGAGGCTTTGCGATATAAAAATTATCTTAACGAGACCGGCTGGATGATCAGCAATAGCAAACCTTTTAAAAATATACCTGATTATCCGGCTCAGGAAGAATTGGAAAATGAGATACGCCGAACTGCCAATCACGTGCTTCTGGATGCGGATCAGATTGCAAAAGAAACAGGAAGTGCCAGAGCTATGAATATTGTGATGCTGGGAGCAGCCACCAAATATATCACGATATTGCCCTATGATTCTTTTGAAAGGGCACTGGAGAAAATATTTGGACGAAAGGGCAGGGAAATAGTAGATATAAATATAAAAGCACTGGCAGCGGGACGCAAGTTCGCTGACGAGAAGCTTTCATAAAACAAGAGCCGGCTTTATGCCGGCTCTTATTTTTTAATAAAAAGGAGAAGCTATGACCAGAGAAGATATTTTAAAAAAATATGAATTGATTCAGGAAGTTATGCTGGCGACTACCGATGGTGAGAGAGCTTATGTGCGGCCCGTGATGCTTATTTTTTTGGATGACAGATTCTTTATTGCTACTGGTTCTGCGGATGCGAAGTGTGATCAGATAAGGAAGCGGTCTTATGCTGAAGTGTGCTTTTATCCGGAAGATCAGAGCAAAGGACGCTATATCAGATTGAATGGCAGAGCAAATTTGATTAATGATGTGCAATTGAAGGGCGAGATCATGGAAGTGGCAAGATTTATCAAGAGTTATTGGACAGATCCTGCTGATGAAGGCTATGCAGTAATCGAGATAACACCGGATTATTTTGCCTATATGGCAGATGGAACAAGCCTGGAAGAGAGGTTTTAGCTGGATTCATAAGAATTAATCCTCATTGAAACTTTACGTAATGATATTTTGGTGTGCCAGAAGTATAGCCCTGTGCCAGGGAGGTATTGTCAAGGTATTGGACGGGATGGGAGGGGATAATTTTGAATTATGAATTTTGAATGTTGAATGAGTAGCCCCGTGTTTTAGCTCGGGGAATTTTAGGCTCGGCATCCATCCTACCTCTCCTCTTCTCCTCTTCTCCTCTTCTCCTCTTCGCCTCTTCTCTTATTCGGAAGCGACCAAAACCGCCCATTCAAGCTTGCTTGCGAATGGTTGAAAACCTTCGCAATGGTAGCGACCGAAGCACACCACCCAGCTTGCAAAGTCAACCATTGCGAAGATCAAGACCATTCGCAAGGTTTTAGCCTTAATTTTGGCGATTGAAGCTATACCTCGCAGCGTTTAAGGTCAACCATTTGTCAGTGGCATTTTATACTGGTACAGATTTGGCAGTCAAAAATGGTACGGATTATACGGATCAGCATGGACAATTTAAAGTGAAGATGAGAAAATGAGAAACTGCGAAAGCCTGATGAAAAACTTTTTTTCGTTCGCGTGGTTGGTGTGGTTAGTGGCTGTAAAAAAAAGAGAAGATTTTTTACCACAGAGGGTACAGAGGACACAGAGGGAATATAATTGAGAATAGTGATGTGTGATGTGTGATGAGTGATGAGAAGGGAGATGGGGTGCGGGCTGTGTTCGATTATAGAATGCAAAATATGTAAAATAAGGCTTTGATTATTGGGTGCAGTTAATTTATAAAAAAAAATAAAAATAATGCGTGTAGATATCTCAAAACGTTAAAAAATGTTACCAATTCTACTTGCGAATGGTTGAAAACCTTCGCAATGGTAGCGACCGAAGCACACCACCCAGCTTGCAAAGTCAACAATTGCGAAGGTCAAGACCATTCGCAAGGTTTTAGCCTTCATTTTGGCGATTAAAATTATACTTCGCAGCCTATAAGGTCAACCATTTGTACTGACTAACTACAAAACAGATTTCCTGAGAGCCTGGTTGTGGGGTAATTGGAAGTATTTATTTTTAAAATTAAAAGCTTTGTGGTATGTATTTTCAACAAAGGGCAAAAATGTTACTTTTTTATTGTAACAGACATGATGGTTGATAGTTATGAGGTAACATTCTGGTAACATAAGAAACATTTTTTTACAGTTATTTATCTATAATAGCCTGGAAGTTCGAATTTTAGGAGTACAAAACATCTTCTTTTGGTATCGATGATGTGTTTAAGTAGCGAAGTAACCGGTGATTCCGCTTCATTTTTAGCATCTGCTTCAAAATCCCTGCCATAGTGAGCAATATATCTGGATTATTTTTAAGAGGTATTTGATATTTTAAGAGGTTATAAAGGGCAGGTATTTGT
>CAZRXY010000018.1:0-15850 GCA_964604155.1 uncultured Candidatus Cloacimonadota bacterium
CTAAAGGCGAAGCCGTTCGCGGCTGGGTGGAGGGGCCAGACCTGTGTTATCCTGAGTATTAAAAAATATCTACTTAAGATACATCCTAAATGTTATGGAAATTGTATCTACTAATAATGGAATAGCTCAATTTTTATTAATTTAACAAATCATTTATGATCTGATACATTTCTGAAAAAGGCAATTTACATTCCTCGATTTGATTAACTCCATTTTCTAATTCTGTTATTCTTTTTTCACAGGATCTTTTAGCTCTTTTTATTGCCTCTTCTTGAAATGGTTTCAGTTTCAGATAATATTTTCCGGAATTATCGCCTTTTTTATAGTCACCTAATCGATCTTTCTTTATCAATTTTTCTTTAATCAATTCATCGTAATTTGTAAAAAGCTTTCCGAAATCCTCAAAATGAAATGCAAACCAAGTTTCAAGACATGGATAATTTTCTATGATATTAATATTTTTAAATTCTTTCATCAGTTTATTTTTTCTTAAATCATATTTATTAAACTGATTACATCCTACTATATTGTCCATGTCAATAAGACAATATACTTTTTGATAATCTTCCGAATAGTCTTTAGCTTCTTCAAATATAGTATTATAGTCCGATTTTTTAGGTAATTCTGGTTTGATTTGAAAACGAAAAGATTCTATTTCTTTCATTTCTTTAAAATATTGCTGCTCGCTTATGCCTTCACCCAGAATTATTATGTTTTTCTTTATTGATTTTTTTTACTCTTTCTTGCCGTTGCTCTCATCTTTTAACTCACTTAAATCAAGTTTATAATCATAAATATCCGGCTTTGCACCAAACTGCCCACTTAAATAACGCTTCAATACATTGCTCCGGTTTAATTCATTGAAATCAGATAATGAATACAAGTCAGTAGAACCATCTTCTTTCTTCTCTGTAAACCAAATCACATCATGTCGTAAGATTTTCCACTCTAGTAAAAGAAGATTATGTGTAGTAAACAACATCTGAGAATCTCCCGAATTAGCCAGAAATACAAGGATAAAAAATTTAACCAGATCAAAATGTAATGACGACTCTATCTCATCTAATATCAATATCTTACTGTTGATAAGTGAATCTATCAATGGAGCAGCTAAATGAAAGCTTCTTTTTATTCCATTTGATTCCAATATAAATGGTAGAAGTTTTTCTGTTGTATCCCCATTTATTGTAATTTCATGACTAATTGTCTTATTGATTTTGGCAAGGTCTCTCACTCCATTAATTCGTTTTTCAAAATTAGAAATTTCTCTATTTTCATTATCATCTTCTTCACCAAATAATAAAATCGTACTCCATAATTTATGAAGATTATTTTTTACTTTATCTGAAAGGATTATCTTGTCTTTAGAAATATTTATTTTTACAATATCGGAACTAGCTTTTTTCATCAACTGATCAAGTACTACTTGTTTAATTGAAGAATCAGAAAAAAAATTATCAGATTCTTTTTCAAGACTTGTACTATTTATCTCAATAAATTTAGTGAAGTAATTGTCAAACCATTTTCTTACTCTCTTAACATTAGGTAGTAAAGGATTTATTTTATTTAATACAGATAATATTGTATTGTTATTTAACGTGCTACTCTCCAGTACATTCTGCTCTTCGGATTTAAGTCTGGAATAATCACCGAATTTTAAATAAAACCCCCTTTCAAGATTTTTATCCATTTTTCGTTCATAAAGTAATGCCGGACCTTGACCAGGATAAAATTTAAGAGACTCATAAACTACCTCATCTTCATTAAACTCTATTTCATAAATATGCTCAATGTATTTATCTTTGTCATTTATGAAAAATTTCAAATTCATTTTACAATTAGAATTCTCATACTGTGGATCAAATAAAAATGGAGTGTAATTTATCTTTCTATCTGCACTTCTTGATTCAGTCACAAGAATATTTAATAAGTTAATTGCTTTAAGAATGTTAGTTTTCCCTGATGCATTAGCACCATACAATATACCCATTTTCAGTATTCGGTATTTTCCATAGTCTCGGACAAAGTAATCTTCATATTTGTTGTCCGAGGTTGCTTCAAAGCTCAAAACCTGCTCTTCTTTGACTGAAAGAAAATTACTTACAGAAAAACTAACTATCATTTTATCTCCTTCTTTTTATCAAATATGCACATTAAATGCAAAATCCATAAACTAATCCAGCTGTCAATGATTTTCTATCCAATTTATAAAAGTTTACCCCCGAAATTTATTTGAAAAGTAGGATAATGATCAAGTAAACAATTAGTCGACCCAGGATAATCCAACTTAATTCATATTTTCTCAGTTAATTAGAGCTGCGATAAATTCAAAAACCAGGGGGATGACTGTATGTGAAATTGAAAATGTTAATTGTAAAGTGTAAAAAATTAATGTAATGTGCAGGTAAGATGTGAAACCCATGGCTATTATAGTGATACCCTTTTCAGGATAATTTTTATATCTACCAGGTACAGCCTGTGTAACTCCATTATTACCAATGAGCTGCCAACCTATTTAATCAAAAAAACGAGGGAAAGCCTGGATAATCCAACATTCAAAATTCAAAATTCAAAATTCAAAATTAACTACGAGAGAGGCAATGATTGTAGATATAATGGTTTGTGGCAATAATTGTTTCCAGATCAGGTGAGGCGATATTTTCATTATGCTGGCAGGTGTGGTCTATAATGGGATAGATATCACAGAAATTGATTTTACCTGCAAAAAGCAGTTTGAGGGCAGCTTCATTGGCAGCATTCATTATAGTGGGCATCAACCCGCCGGTTTCACCGCATTCTCTACCCAGATAATAGAGTGGGAAGCGTTCTGCGGAGATTGGCTGAAAGGTCAATTGCGGCATTTCAAGGATACTCGTGTTTACCAGGTTTGAATATATATGTCTGGGATAGGTGAGAGCATATAGGATGGGCAGTGTCATAGTGGGATTACTGATCTGGGCGTGAATACTGCCATCGGCAAATTCAAGGAAGGAGTGCACAATGGATTGGGGATGGATTACGGCATCTATTCTTCCATAATCCACATCAAAGAGCCAGTGAGCTTCTATTACTTCCAGAGCTTTATTCATCATCGTCGCGGAATCTATAGTAACTTTGGCTCCCATACTCCAGGTGGGATGCTTAAGAGCTCTATCCAGTGTGACAGATTTGAATTTGTCCAGAGGCAGATCACGGAAGGGTCCGCCGGAAGCTGTGAGGATGATTTTTTTTATCTCAGAAGCGGTGTGACCCTCAAGGCATTGAAAAATAGCACTATGTTCGCTATCTACAGGCAGAATGCGGCTGCTGGAACCGGCAAGAGCAGATTTGATAAGATGACCTGCCAGCACGAGAGATTCCTTATTTGCCAGAGCCAGGTCTATACCTGCAGAAATTGTAGCAAGAGAGCTTAATAAGCCAGCCGAGCCGGTGATAGCATTCAGAACAATATTTAATGACAGTGTGTGCAGGAGCGAGAGCATTTCACGCTCTCCTCTATAGAGGATAGAGCCTGAAGGTGGCTGCTGGCTTGGATCATTATCACTTGTTATAGCAAGGTGCCTGATCTCAAATTCACGGGCATAATCAAAAAGCAATTGATGATTTTTATGAGCTGAAGCCAGGACTATGCGGAATTTATCGGGATGCTGCCTTACAACTTGGATAGTTGATTTACCGATCGAACCCGTGATCCCGAGAATTGCCAGATTTTTCATATTTTTTAGAAGCTCCAGTTCAGGGCAAAACGGTGCGAGTTATCAAGCTCGGGTTCCAGTTCAAAGCTATAGAGTAAGCCGAAATTGCGGTAATCAAGTGCGAATCCGGTGGCAGGGTGATCTATGTTATATCCCATAAGCAAGTGAAAATAGCTGGTGATATAGGTTTCCAATCCGGCGTGCATGTCAATGCTAAGGGGGTCTATTGCCAGAGTGGCAGCCTCTTCTCTGCCTTCAAAAAGCATCTCGCTGCGAAGATAGAATCTCATTGGCAGGCTAAAAACAGGGAAGATAAAGCCATAACTTGCTTCCAGATTTGTGCCCGGCACTACCGCTTCATCCGTGCCATTGCCCCAGAAGATGCGGGTAGTAAAAAAATCTCTCACCTGAATGGCAAACGCCAGATTATTAAGCGGGTTTGAGGAAATAGCCAAATCGGCACCAAAACCAAAACCGCTTTCTTTTGCCAGAGAGCGATAGGCAATTTTGGGCGCAAAACCTATTGTGAATTTTCCCATTTTCTGGTAAAATCCGAAATTGACTACAAGATCAGAATTATTTATCCAGTCATAAGCGTAGGGCCTGTTATCATTACTTGCAGCAAGAGAATCATTTTCCAGAACCGTGAGAGGTATATCATTTATTGCTATGCGAGTGAGCATTATGCCAAACTTCCTGCCATCACCCCAGATTGCGGAAAACGAATCGTATTGCAGCAAGCCACTAAACTCCTCAGCGTGCATAAATTCAAGGTTATTCTCATTCTTATATTCAAGAAGGGCAGGATTCCACCAGGCAAGAGAATTTGAATTAATATTAGTGAGACCTGTGCTGCCCAAAGCAAGATTGCGTACCCCCTTGCCAAATTGAAAAATCTCACCGGCATATTTAGTGGCAGCAAGGGGAGCAAACGATAATATAACTACCATCAAAACGGTAAATCGGATAATCTCTGTTTTTGATTTAGATAACTTCCACATAATTCCCCACTATCGTTTTCATTAAACCTCCATCAAACTTGATAGTCAATCTGGCATCTCTGCCCTGACCATCCACACTTAATATAACTCCATTACCAAAATTCACATGTTTAATAATTTGTCCAATTTTAAAATGTTTCTGGGATTCCAGAACCACTTTTTTTGCCGGTGTATGATAGCGTTTAGGACGCGAAGGCTTGAGATAGGCATGAGGATCGTAGCGCTTTTCATCCAGGAATTGCCGATCAAATTCATTGATAAATCTGCTTGGCTCGGATAATTCCAGTCCGCCCGCAGTTCTTCTATAACGTGCCAGCGTGAAGTGAAGAGTTCTCTTTGCGCGTGTGATGCCCACGTATAATAACCGCCTCTCTTCTTCAAGCATGTTTTTTTCCTGCAGGCTGCGATGATGCGGCAGAAGCCCATCCTCCATGCCTATGATCATTACATGCTCAAATTCCAAGCCCTTGGCATTGTGCATAGTCATGAGATTGACTGTGTCCTGCTGAGTTTCACCGGTATCCAGATCTGTCTGCAAGGTGGCATTTGCCAAAAAGTCCGTGAGCTGCGGCTGGCTGTGATGCTCATTACCATATTCATGAATAAATTCTCTGATAGAAGTCATCAATTCACAGATATTTTCGTATCTGCTCTGAATTTCCGGGTCTTCAAAAGTTTTTTTCTTTTTTATATCTTTCTCATCTGTGATGCCATACCGCGAAGCCAGATCAGTTTTATCAAAAAGCAGCCACACAAGCTGATAGATAGATAATTCTGCCGCTGCTTTTTCCAAATCCTGCCAAAGCAGACGAAAATTATCTATCAAACCGGCAGCCCTCTTTGCCAAAAAATCAAGCGAATGCGAAAGGATAATTTCTGCCAGAGGCTGGTTACTATTTTCAGCAGCGTGCTGTAATTTTTCTTGCGTAGTTTTTCCAATGCCGGGTTGCAGCGAAAGAGCTCTTTGAATGCTGTCCGTATCTGCCGGATTTGCCAGCATTCTCAAAAAACAGAGCACGTCTTTTATCTCTTTTCTCTGGTAAAAATTGACCCCGCCGTATATTTTATAGGGAATCTTTTTCTGGAAAAAGATTTTTTCTAATATTCTGCTTTGGGCATTAGTGCGATAAAGAACTGCAATGTGAGAATAGGGTGATGTTTCTTTGAATTTCTGAATGAGTTCTGCTAGATAAAAAGCTTCGGCGGCATCATCATCAAGAGCGGTGAGTTCTGGATATTCATCTGTTATTAAATCCGTGAATAGCTCTTTGCCGTGTCGCCCACTATTATGTGCTATCAGGCTGTTTGCCAGATTTAGAATATTTGCATGTGATCTGTAATTACGCTCAAGCTTGATGATCTGCACGTTTTCATAATCGCTCTCAAAATTCAAGATGTTCTTTATAGTCGCTCCCCGCCAGGTATAAATAGCCTGATCATCATCGCCCACTACGCAGATATTCTGATGTGCCCCCGCCAGATGATGGATTATCTCAAACTGGGCATAATTTGTGTCCTGATATTCATCAATCATAATATAGCGGAAAACTTTTTGCCACTTCGCCAGAACTGCCTTATTCTCTGCAAATAGAAAGGCGGTGTGCAGAAGAATATCATCAAAATCCAATGCATTTCGGGAAAGCAATTCCTTTTGATACGCAAGATAGATGCGTAAGATGATCTGCGAATGTGGCGATTTGTCATTGAATTCCCAAAATTGTTCCGGCTTGATCAGGTTGTTTTTTTGCCTTGATATCAGATTTCGCACTACCTGAGGTTTATATTGCTTAATATCTATATTAAGTGCTGTAAAAATTTGTTTTATCAGGTTCTTCTGGTCTCTTTCGTCATAAATCACATAATTCGACGAAAATGGCAAATGCTTTGCTTCAAAACGGAGAATCCTGCCAAATATCGAATGGAATGTGCCCACCCATAGTCCGCTGCTACGCAGGTTAAAGGTGCTGGCTAATCGCTGCCTAAGCTCACGCGCTGCCTTATTCGTAAAAGTTACGATCAGCAGATTCTGAGGATTGACTCTTCCGCTCGCCACAAGGTAACCCGCGCGATAGATAATACAACGCGTCTTCCCTGTGCCGGCACCTGCCAGAACCAGAAGAGCCCCCTCAGTTGTGGAGGCTACCTTTTTCTGCGTAGCATTCAAATCCTTGAGCAAGTCCTCCGCTACCATGTTTTGGGCCCCGATCTTCTTCCTTCCAGACGCCTGTTATCCACCCAGCAATAGGCAGACATTTTATAATAATACCAGTTGCCTGTGATGATATTGTCATCTATGAAGGCATCTGCTTCGCTGGAATTAAGCAGATCATTATCTATCCTGGCATAGTGCCCGTAGATAGACATACTGCGGTAGATAAAATACCCATCAGCGTCATCCTGTGTTGCCCACGTGATATCAATTTTGCTTGAACTGCTGTGCGACACTTTGATGCCAATCACTTCCTTGGGCACACTAATATCATGCTCCACGGGATCTAAGGGATTAGAGCGGTCAAGAGCACAGCCACCAAAAAGGAAAAGGAGACTTAGCAATATCGTGATTTCTTTCATATTCAGAACCTGTATGTAATGCCACTGGCAGTGACGGTTATCTTTTTATTATAATAATCAAGGTAGATTTTCTGCCAGAGTTCCGTATTGTATTCATCTACTACCAGATAAGTATCATATAAATTATATATCCAGACAAGTACGCCCAGACCAAAGAATAACTGGCTATTTCTCCAGGGAGTCTTGGATTTTTCGTAATAATCTTCTATATCTCCTATATAATCAGCACTTTTATATTTATCATAGTAATTCATTGCCTGGTCATAATAGTAAAAGCTGGAAACAAAAAGTGCCACTTCCAGTCCAAGTATGATCTGACCACGAGCATATTTCCCAGCGGAAAATTGCGTCCAGCCCGGGACAAAGGCAGATTTTATGATCCTTTCCCGATAATTGAATTTATTCATCTCATATAATTGCAGAAGCTTTTGCCTGTTTTGCAGGTCGTTACGGAATGCCTGCTGCGATTCCGCACTATCCCAGCCGTATTTGGCTGGATGAGAAAACTTCTCCACATCAAAGGTCTGGGCAGATATTCTTATTATTATTAAGAAGAATAAAACACACAGGATATAAGCATATTTTGTCATAATGAACCTATTTCATGATATTTTCTGAATCTTTATTGAGTGGCACAATTGATTTCTCTATGAGATTGATACGCCAGGCAAAATAAAAGCTCTCGCGGGGACTATAGATATCAATTCTCACTTCGTAATTATACTCACCATAAGAATATACGGCTTTCCAATCGCTTACGCTCAATTGCTCGCCATACGTTTCTCTTAATTCAATTATTTTTTGATCTACCTTAGTCTTAATGTAGCCATTCCTGTGATCTCGAATGATTTCAAGAGCAAAATCTCGGGGATTGTTCTCCGCTCTGATATAGTTGTCCATTGCATCTTTTTTGCTCCTCGCTGCGGGATTGCCGCTAAGTTGCCAGGACTGACGGTATAATTCCTGTGCTCTCGTATGCTCTTTTCTATTTTCCAGATACTTAGCTTGCGCAAAGAGACTATCCGCCTGAGCAAATATCCGCCCCTGCTCCCGCGCAAAATCAATTTTTTCCTGTGCCTGTATGTTATCAGCCGATAAAATAAAACATTTCCGGTAAGATAATATGGCATTATTTATCTCGCCATCAGCCAGATAAGCATCGCCTGACCGGATAAATTCTCGGCAGGTTTCTCCAATTAATATCTGAATCTCGTTTCTTATTCCTGCATTGTATGAAATCGCCAGATCAAGATGATCCCTCATTTCCGCATATTTCTCCTCTTCATTGTCTTTGAGCGCCCATTGATAATAAGTTGCAGCTATTTCTGTGTATATCTGTGATTGATAACCGGAAGGATAATTTGCCAGCAGCCTGTACTCTGCGATCGCCGCAGCATAATT
This sequence comes from uncultured Candidatus Cloacimonadota bacterium, assembly GCA_964604155.1. Taxonomy (GTDB): domain Bacteria; phylum Cloacimonadota; class Cloacimonadia; order Cloacimonadales; family TCS61; genus Stygibacter. The sequence goes on from CAZRXY010000018.1 coordinate 8,669, forward strand.
CCCCTTGCTCCGTGAATAACGCGGATTTTCCAAAAAACGCGGCAGTAGTGGATTAATGACTTCTATTGAGGCTATCGCCTCTTCTGTCTCTGAATAGCGATCCCAAAGCATTTTATAATCGTTGTAGGCAGAGATATACTGGTTCTTCGCCAAATATAAATCAATCCGCTTAGTCAGCAGAAACGGCACCAAATCCGAACCCGGTATCTGATGTATCACATAGTTATAATGATATAACTGGCTGTCTGTATCTCCATTCTTCTCCGCTATGTTTGCCAGTTCCAGATGTACTTTGTCCGCCAGCTTATCTGCCTTATCACTATTAGCCAAAAAAAGAAGACGATCTGCTAATACCCAGTTTTTTTTCATATATGCCTGCAAACCAAGCTGATAATAGCATTCTGACCTCTCTAACTGGGCTATGGTCTGCTCGGCTGAATGTGGATTCCTCTCTATATAGCGGTCATAAAGCAGGATAGCAGGAACATAATTTGCCCTGCTTAAGTAGTTACGGGCATCCTTGAGCCTGTCCGTGGTGGCACAGGCAGATACTAATAGGCAAAGTGCTGCTAAAATATAATGTCCTAATCTCAAGTTCCTGCCGGTCATTGACAATCTTTTGCTGACTTTTTCAGATGCCGTAATTAATTATAAATTCTGCTATTTTCATTTGAATTCATCAATTACGGGAGTCTTCAACTGATTTCTGGGGATGATCACCGGAATTTTATCGAGCTTCTTGCCAAGAAAGAAAAAGATGACGGCAAATAATAGCGTAGATAAAACCAGCAGTATCTGTGAATCCATCTGTAATACCAATATTGTGGTGAGAACGAGTATGATATTTATCAGGTAAACAAATATGGCAGTTACTTTTATCGAACCCGTAGCATTGCCGATCCTGTGTGTGCTGTGGTCTTTGCCACCTTGAGAGATTTTCCTGCCGTCCCTGCGACGCGTATAACTCACCAGCGTGATATCAAATATGGCAAAACTCAAAAGCAAAACCGGTATGAGAAGCCAGATATAATTAGACATGCTGTGTGTCATCAAATTACCCGATAAAATGCCCATTGTCGAAAGAAAATAACCTATAAACATACTCCCCGCATCTCCAAGAAAAATTCGCGCAGGATTAAAATTATGCGGCAGAAAACCAAGTACCGAACCGGCAAACGCCATCGACATTAAGCCTATCATGCTCGTGAGATGGGCAATCTCGGGCGTTTTACTTATGAAACTGATTGCATAAAAGCCCAGACCTAAAATCCCGCTCATTCCTGCCAGCACACCATCCATATTATCCAGAAAATTAAAGGCATTCATCAAACCTATCATCCAAAGCAGTGTGACCGGTAAACTCAGCCACACTGGTCCCGATACATGAAGCACGTCATTAGAATAGATAAACAGCAGACAGCAGCAAAGCTGACCCAATATCTTCGGGACTGGTTTCATGCCGTAGCGATCATCATATATCCCCACTGCCACAATGAGCACCGCACCTGCCATATAGCCGGTCAGACGCTTGTCCATCGCATGAAGATTGATGATTATGATCACTATCACCATTATCAGGAACCCGCAGAAAACCGCTATGCCACCCATAAGCGGGACTGCCTTCTTATGCATCTTACGCGCACAGGGATTATCAACAAAATTCCATCTTAAAGCCAGCTTGATCAGCTCCGGCGTTAGAAAATACACCGTGAGAAAACCCAGTACAAACACCGCAAAATACTTATATACTATATCCATGGAATCCTCTTATAATAAATCTGTAAGTGGTTTCCTCAAGTGCTGAGTTTTTGTCAACTGTAAAAAAACCGATAATCCTCAAATCCCCTGATAATCAATGATATTACCTCTATTTATCAACCACTCAGGGTCAAATTCTTTTTTTACTCCCCTGAATATGTTAAGAGCTTCCGCACTGTACATTATCTTCAATAATCCATGCTTGATCTTGCCTATGCCATGCTCGCCGGATACGCTGCCACCCAGTTGCACTGCCTTAATCGACCATTCCTCGGCTAAACGCCTGCCTTTTAGATATTCTTCATAATCACCTGGCAGAATATTTGTGTGCAGATGATTATTGCCTATATGACCAAAAACTATGACCCGCCAGCCTTTTTGCTCTGCTAATCGATATTGAATGATCATGTCTCTCAGGCTACCCTCCGGCACGGAAAAATCTGTGCTGATCTTGGCTATCCTCTTATCAATTCGCCTGATTTTATCCAGCTCTTCGTTTATTGCCTCAGGTACAGCATGCCTGAATTCTTTGAGCTGCCTTATTACTACCTCAGTATCTGCAAACCAGCAATCAGATTCCGATGAGCCGCTTTTTTTGGATATTGCAGCAGCAGAAAATACCGCCTCTTCCAAATTCTCTTCGTCATCTGATTCGTATTCATAATAGACCCCGCAATGCCAACTCGCCTCCATCTGCGGTAATGTGTCCCATAAATGCCTGCTCATGCGCAATAAATTAAGCGAATTGCTATCAAAATATTCGATTGCAGCCGGTAGAAATGCCATCTGCTTTAATTCTTCCACAAATGCTAACGCAGATTCTTCCCCGCCAAAAAATTGCATGACCCCCCAGCAATACGAAGGCTTTTTGAGTAATCTCAGCTCCAATTCCGTGATGATGCCCAAAGTGCCTTCCGCACCTATGAAATGATCAAAATCACGGCTGCTAACAGATAAATAATAGCCGGCAGTGCTCTTGATGTTTTTGAGTAAATATTTTTCCCCGGCTTCTGCAAAACTACTGATATCCGCTCGCAAATTTAATACTACTACCTTCATATCTGATATCCATCTGCGAGTGGCTCCATAATAAAAACTACGCGCACCCGAAGCATTGCAAGAAGCCATGCCCCCTAACGAGGCTGTCGTCTCAGTAGGATCCGGCGGGAATATATAGCTCCCCGATTTAACAAAATTTCGCCAGATTTCTTGTTCAGATTGCGAAAATTTAGTTGTATCAAGTTCTTTTCTTGCCAAGATTGCATTTAGCTCAATCAGCTTGAGACCCGGCTGGCACCTGAGATAAAAATTCCCCTCCGCATCCTGCCTGATACCAATCACCTTATTCATCTTCTCCATATTCAAAACTAGCCCTTCCTCAGGTACGCAGCCACCCGTGATACCCGTCCTGCTACCCTGAATGGTAAAAGGCACCCCCTTACCACGGCAGAATGCGATAGCACTATGAATATCGCACTCTTCTCGAGCAAAACAGATATATTCTGCCTTCCCCACCAGACGAGATTCATCTCTCAGGTAATCTGCCTCATTTTCTGTGATGCTCTTTATTATTCCCATACCGATGCAGAATGATAAGAAGTCTTCTGCTGTCAATCAGATTTTCCCCTATCCCGGCATCCCACCCCCAGGATTTTTTTCTTGCCTTGATTACAGGAGAGAAAAAAGTATGCCTGAAGATGAAAAGTAATCTTAAAAGGAGGGTTTATGAAGATGAGAATTTTTATTATTTTACTGCTGCTCTGTCTGGTTACTTTGATAGAAGCAGCAGCGGAATACTACTTAGAAATCGATCTGATAAAAAAGGATGAGATAGAAAAGCTCTCTCGTCTGGTTTCCATTCACAAGCTGGATGAAGCAAAAATTTATGCCTATGCCAATGAAAAAGAACTCCAAAAACTCTCCGCTACAGGTTATTCATATCGTATCATTCCGGGACCGTTAAGCGGTTTTACTACAGAGATGGCTACTTCGCCGGAAAGAATGAGGGACTGGGATTTTTATCCCACTTACGATGTATATCTTGACCTTATGTATCAATTTGCAGAAGACTATCCCGATATCTGCGATGTGTTTTCTATAGGCAGCAGCCTGGAAGGACGACAGATCCTGGTGGCTCATATCGGGGATGATCTGCAAAGTGATGATGATGAACCCGAATTTTATTATATGGGTCAGATTCACGGGGATGAGCTGGTCACCAGTATTATTCTCATGCACCTTATAGACGACCTCCTGCAGAATTACGGCTCAGACCCCAGAATAGATAATATCATCAGTGAAATTGATCTCTATATAAACCCCCTGGCAAACCCCGATGGACTATATGCCGGCGGTAATCATACCGTTACAGATGCCACGCGAGGAAATGCAAATGGCATAGACCTTAACCGTAATCATCCGGATTTTGAAGACGGTATGCATCCTGACGGCAATGAATATCAGCCCGAAACCATTGCCCAGATGGATTTTGCCGCTCAGCATAATTTCGTGATGGCTGCAAATCTGCACAGTGGTGCAGAAGTGGTTAATTACCCCTGGGATACCTGGAGCACATTACACGCCGATGACAATTGGTGGCAAATGGTGAGCAGAACCTATGCCGATGCCGCACAAGCGGCGTCTCCGGCTAATTATCTTACCGATTTTAATAACGGCATCACTAATGGCTATCAGTGGTATTCCATCTCAGGCGGGCATCAGGATTATATGAACTGGTTTCACCACTGCCGCAATGTTACTCTCGAACTCAGCAGTGTGATGGCAGTACCCGCAAATCAATTGAGAAACTACTACGAATGGAATTATGATTCACTTTTACTCTATCTGGAAGAAAGCCTGTATGGTCTTAAAGGAGTCGTTAATACCGGCTCAGGTAATTTTACACCGGCTGTGATCACACTGCAGCAACACGATCATGATCATAGCGAAGTGCTTTCCGAAACCGGAACCGGCTTATATTACAGACCGGTTTACCCGGGCACTTATGATCTGCAAATCTCTGCCTGGGGCTTTGAAACTGAAGTTATCTATAATATTACCGTGCCGGAAATGGACGTGATAGAAGTGAACGCAAGTCTCGCCCCCGCTGCAATCTGCCAGCTTGATGGCATTATTACTGACCAAAGCAGCGGTCTGCCTGTCTTTGGCGCCTGGGCGATGCTGCAAAACACTCCTCTGGATGCTGTAATGACAAACGGGGAAGGCTTCTTTTCTCTTGACGATATCCCCGCAGGTGAATATGAAATTGCCGTTATCGCCGCCGGATATCTTTCCATTATAGAAAGTCTTGAACTCTCTGCCGGCCCAAATACCTGTAATTTCAGCATTATCCCCACTGACGCAATTAGCTTTGAAACCGGTGAATTGCCTGCGGATTATGATTTCAGCTTCGAGGGAAATGCTGATTGGTTTATCACAGATGAAACTGCCGCTAATGGATTTTATTCCATCAGAAGTGGCGATATCAATGATAATGAAACCTCCGCTTTGCTGCTTAATATAGTCCTTATAGAACCTGGTGATATATCTTTCTCACGCAAAGTATCCTCTGAATATTATTATGATGTTTTACGCTTTTATATCGATGATGTATTGCAAAATTCCTGGAGCGGCTCCCTAAGCTGGGAATCATACAGCTATGATCTCACTGCCGGAACGCACTCTTTCTACTGGGAATACGATAAAGATGTTTCCGTCTCTAATGGCTCGGATTGTGCCTGGATTGATGATATTCTTATCAACGGCACCCCTGAAATTGATGTCATCTACGGCGACGTCGATAATAATGGCGAAATCGGCGCCTTCGATGCCTCTCTCGTCCAACGCTTTTTCGTGGAAATGTTCCCCGGAAATGCTGCACCCCTGCCCTGGCAATACTGGAGAATGCTGCGGGCAGACGTGGATGCTAATGGCTATATCGAAGCCTATGACGCTTCCCTTATTCTGCAATTCTACGTGGGTATTATCGATCAATTTCCTGCGGCTGAAAGATAGTTAGGCGTAAAAAAAAATGAGCGGCAGGAAAAATGGTGAAAAAACCTGCCGCAAATTAAACCAGAATCTGTTTGCCTCTTATACATTTTCCGTGCCATTCCGCAAATAAAATCTTCCGATATCATTAAAAATGCCTGCCGATGCACATTCAGCTACTCTTTTTTCTTGCTGATTATTATACCCACTCTCTTCCACTGCGCTATTTCGCTCACAGATGCTCGGTTTCGCTTGCTCGATTTCGCTCAGATAGTTATCGCCTGAGACCATCCCCACACAGAATCATTCACCATAAGATAATATATAATCGCCGGAAGATACGCTATATGCCACAAAAAAAGGAAAGCGGAGGGAAAATGATGGCAAACCCTCCGCTTTATTTCGTAAGAAGTTAACATTACCCTATATACATTTTCTGTGCCAATTCGCAAAAAAAAAATCAGGCTGAAAAAAAAATAAAATTTATTCCTCTGTGTAGGGATAAGGCGAAACCAGAAAAAATAGTCCACTCAGCTCTACTATGGCATTGTAGAGGACAAAAGTTTTTAATTCCTCCTCGATCCTGTAATCCACTTCTATCTTGATAAATTTTACGTTCCCCACTTTGATATTCGTAAAAAGAATCCTGATCGCCAGAATATTGATTTTCCAGAGCGGATACATCCGCAATATCTCGTTCCATTCATAAAGATAAATCTTGTGACCATCTTTTATATAGTGATTATAAAGCGGGTAAGGAAATAGCTCAAAGTTATCCTGCAACGCTTTTTTTAACGAACGGTTGCGGTCTCTCGGCGTAGTACGGTATTTGTCAGTAGTCTGCAAAAAAATCGAACTGTAAAACGCCTGAATATCATCCAGAGTGCGTGACCTGGTAAATGACTTGTAACGACGCATATAAGATAAAACTCCCAATAACTGGATAAAGGCTATGAAACCGAGCACTATCTTGATTGCCAGATAACGCGGATCACCCGGCGGGGAAGGGATTATAAATAATAACATCGTTAGAATGGTGAGCACTATCCCCTTTTTGACAGCTCTTTTGCTCTCCACTTGCAAGGAAAGCGAGCGCTGCGTCTCTATACTGAACCTCTGAGGCAAAGATGCCACCAGATGTGAACTGCAAAATTCATTTAAATGCCTTAATTCCATATCCTTTCCCCCAACAAAAATAGAAAATTTTGATTTATTTCCTGTCAAGATAAAATATTTCCCGTCGCAGCCCCTCGCCTCTCTTTGCCTAAGCCTCCGCCCAAAAACAATCCATCCGGACACACCACGCCATAACATAATTTTGTCATGGCGTGGTGTGTCCGGATGGAGTGATTTTGGCAAGAGGGTTGTGCTAATACCAGAAAGTGGTTTTTTTTTGGGGGGGGGGGATGAGAGGTTATAGGATGGAAAAATGCG
>CAZRXY010000019.1:0-11585 GCA_964604155.1 uncultured Candidatus Cloacimonadota bacterium
GAAGAAGAAGCTAAAAAGATATATGATCTTTTAAATATCAAAGTAAAAAATATATAAAAAAGTGAAAAAAATCAGGACTAGAGTGTAGTGCCCAAAAAATCGAGTTTGTTATATTTTTCAATGGTTTACGAATTTAGAAGTGAAAGATGGGCTATAAAAAATCTGGTCTGGGATAAGAGATGTCCTCAGAATGCGTATCAGATCGACTTTCTATTATGAAGATAAAACTGGCAATCATTACCAGGTTAGTATGTCAGGCAAATTGGTTTATCTGAGTAAACCATTGCGGAGGTTTTCTGGTGTTTATATGGCTAATTACTTTTTTAGGATTTCAATATCTTGCTGCAGGTTTTTCACCTGTTCTCGGAGTTCTTTAATACGGAATTCTCTGCCAACGAAGAGATTATTCATTCTTTCAAGTTCGAGGTTTTTATCTTCGAGTTGCTGCGTGCGTTTGCGGACGAGTTCTTCGAGATGTTTTCGGTGGTTTTCGAGTTCAATTTCATTAATTTTCTGAGAAGTGATATCCTGTATGGTTTCGAGGGCACATTGGATATTTCCGTTATCATCTTTAATGGGTGTGGCGGTAAGATAGTACCAGCGGTCTCTACTATTCTCATCGAGCATTACTTTTTCGGCTTCGATTGCCTCAGGCAGGAGATAAGATTGTTTCCATCCATTAGTGTAGTAATCGTTGATCACTTTTTTTTCTACTTGATCGAGAACAAGATCAGCCAGTATTGGTCTTGGAGAGGGGTAGAGAATTTTCCAGTGGTCGCAGGTGCCCACAATGTCACGGGCATTCAGGTTAGAGAGTATTTCCAGTGCTTTATTAAAGTGAGTTACCTTGTGGTCTTTATCGATAATAAATGCCGGAATAGAGAAACCTTCAATAATCTGGTTAAGTTTAATTTCATTTTCCAGCAGGGCACGGGTTTTGGCATCCACATTTTCCAGGAGTTTATCTTTTTCGCGTCGTAATTGGTCTTCGGAGCGTTTAATGCGGAGGAGGACTTCTATCTGAGCACCGAGTTCGTGGGTGTCGATAGGTTTTGTGGAGAAGGCATCAGCGCCATGACGTAGTCCTTTAATCCGGCTTTGTGTATCAGTTTTAATAGCAGTGAGCATGAGAACGGGAATATTTTTAGTAGCGGGGTCATTTTTAAGTATGCGGCAGGTTTCATATCCATCCATCCCGGGCATAATAATATCAAGGATAATTGTGTCTGGCTGCTGCTTCTGGGCGATCTTTATGCCTTCTGTTCCTGAGAGGGCTTTTAGCACATTATATTCGGGTTTAAGGTGGTGCAAGAGAGCTTCTATCGTAAGAAGGTTATCTGGTTTATCATCAATAACAAGAATTTTTGCCATGTTATCTCCTTGAGAATAATTTATTCAGTTTTATTTTTCCAGCAAATTATTAATTTTTTCCAGCAAAGCTGCCGGTTGGACGGGTTTTGCCATATAGTCATCGCAACCTGCTTCGATCAATTCGATTTCATCACGTTTCAAAACTTTGGCAGTAACCGCAATGATGGGTATATTTTTAGTATCTTCAGCGTTTTTGAGAATTGAGATCAGTTCGATACCGCTGATCTGAGGTAGATTAATATCGAGCAGGATAAGCTGAGGTTTTTTTGCTAAAATAAGCTGCAAGCCGGATAAGCCGTCAAGGGCTTCAATGACGTCATATTTATCCTTTACAACAGCCTTCAAAGTGATCATATTATCGGGATTATCTTCGATGATAATGATCTTGGGTTTTCCTTGATGCGAAGGTGAAGGCGGTGGCATTAGCTGAGAGGATTTATTTTGTGATTTAGTATTAAGCATGAGCTTCACTTTAAGCAAAAGACCTTCGGAATCGATATCTCCTTTATGGACAAGTTGCTGGATATTATTGGAGCTAAGTCTTGCCAGATCATTCTGATCAAGGTCTTTGGCGGTGAGAATGAGAACCGGGAGGTTACGCGTTTTCTGGGATTGTCTAATTTTTTCTAAAACTTCAAATCCATCAATTTCGGGCATCATAAGATCGAGGATGACGGCGTCTGGCAAGGTATGTTTCACGTAATCCAGAGCCTCTCTGCCATTAGTGGCAATATCGACGAGGTAGCCATTTCTTTGCAAGAGGCTGCGCACTTGAATGATAGCGGCTTCATTATCTTCCACGAGGAGCAGCCTTTGGGTTTGAGTGGCATGACTTTCATTATTATCTAAATCATGGCAGCAATATTCTCCCTGCCGCGGCGACATTTCGTGATAGTCCATTTTGAGAGGCAAGATCACAGTGAAAGTGGAGCCTTTGCCGAGTTCACTTGTGACGGTAATCTCGCCATCGAGCAGCTTGACCAACTTTCTGGAAATAGCCAGTCCCAGACCGGAGCCTTCATACATCCTGGAAGTAGAGCCATCAACCTGCCGGAATTCATCAAATATAACATAAATTTTATCTTTGGGAATACCAATACCAGTATCTTCTATGTGGATATACAGTTTATCATTTTCTATCTGACCAAAGATATGAACATAACCTTCATGTGTATATTTTATGGCATTAGCGATAATATTCTGCAATATTTGTTGTAATCTTTTTTCATCCGTATATATTTTTGGCAATTTTTCGGGGAAGTCAAGTTTTAGTTCAAGACCTTTAGGTTCAGCAAGTGGCTTCAAGAGTTGGCAGATATTATCTATGAGGGTATCGGGAGCTACCATAGAGCAGACGAGATCAATTCTGCCGGCTTCAATTTTTGAGAGGTCAAGGATATCGTTAATTTGTTCGAGTAATCTTTTACCATTGCGCTGAATAATAGAGAGATAATCGATTTCTTCCTGATCGAGTCTGTCATGCGTTCTTTGCACGAGAATATCAGAGAGAGCGATCACGGAATTGAGTGGCGTGCGTAATTCATGGCTCATATTGGAAAGAAATTCGCTTTTGAGTGAATTTGCCTGCATAACCTCCACTTTCTGAGCTTCCAGTTCCAGATTTTGCTGCCGTAATTCCTGCGAACTTTGCTGCAGTTCTTCTGCCTGTTGCTGCAATTCTTCTGCCTGTTGCTGTAATTCTTCCTTCTGAGCGGAGAGTTTTTTATTTTGCTCAGCCAGTTCGTCTGCCTGAATTCTCACTTTTTTTGCGTGTAAGATATTTGAATATGATTGATTAATAGCATTCCAGGACAAATTCAGGGCATCGAGAGCTTCGCTTGAGAATTCATATATACTTGAGAGAGAGAATAATGCATGCGCCCTGCCATCGATTAATACGGGGATAGTGATCATCTCTTTAGGCAAGATATTACCGGCAATTGTGAGATATGTGAAGGCGGTATCGGCAGGAATACTTTTAAAATAATATATTCTCCGAGCTGCTATGGCGGTGCCAAATTCACCTTCAGGGTGGTCAGCATCAAAGGAGCTCAGAAGAGATTGATTAGCACCGATTGAGTCAAGGTGCTCAAATTTATTGGTATCTTCATTCAAAATATAAAATGCAGCCATGGAACTGCCGGTGATATCCATTAATTCTTTGAGCATTTTGGTGGCAAATTCATCCAGGTTCGCAATATTTATCAAAGTATTATCAATATGACTGGTACAATCCTGCACTTTAATGTGCGATTCAATAGCTTCAGCCATGATATTCACAGATTTAGCCAGGGCACCGATTTCATCGGCAGAGGTTATGGTATTTCGGGCTGAGTAATTTTCAATTTCAATTTCATGAGCCATTTCTTTTAGTTTAACTATAGGTTGAGAAATACGATTAGCCAGAATTCTACTAATTACAACAATGGCAGCAGCTATAAGCAGAGAGACAAGGATCAATTCAAAGAACCATTTCTGAATTGCTTCTTTTAGCTCGCTGGTATCCTGTTTGCAGATAAAGCCCCATTCAGTTTCGGGAATATGTGTATAGGCAGCCAGCACTTCCTTACCTCTGTAGTCCTTTGCTTTAATAACAGCAGTTTCACCACCGGCAGCCCTTTGGGCAATTTCAGTATTAATTTTTTGTTTGAGTGGTGCTTCATCATTCCAGCGTAATCTATTAAGAGCAACCAGGTCTTTATTCACCAGCAGGGTTTCTCCAGTTTCTCCGAGACCTATATTGCTTTGTAACAGGTTGAAAAGTGAATAATCAAGATTAACTACAGCACCCAGTATTCCGATGACGTGTCGTTCGGGGTGCTGTCGGCAGAATATAGGAAGAGAAAATGCCATAACAAAATTGCCATTTTCGTGTGAATAATGAATGTCTTTTATGTGTAAGGAACGTTTTAATATAGGTGCATAATATATTTCATCATCTATTTTATCTATCCCATCTCTATGCGGTTTAGTAGATAACACAATTTTGCCGGTTTTTGGGTGCAGGATGAAAATTTCTTCATAATCGTAATAATTTCTTGAATAATTTTGAAGCACTTCTTTTGCTCTTTTGATAATCGCCAGATCAGATACAGAGGGATTATCGTAATCGGCAATGATTTCTAAATCAGTAAAGTCATAATCTTGAGAAATAACGATGAGATCGCCTGAGCGTTCGGCAATCCAGTTTGTTAAGCTTTGCACTTTGAGATCGCGGATGGCTTCCAGTTTATGGAAATTGTTTCGCTTTATTTCATCGAGCTGTCTGTGGTAAATATAGGCAATTGCGAGTAACAAAGGGATGAGAGAGACCAGCAAAAACCAGAGCGTAAAGCGGTTTTTGATCTTGCCTAATAATTTATTCATATAATACTTCCTTCATTATCCTGTTTTTTTGAATAATTTACTCACAGGGGTTACCTGTGTAAATTTATTGTGATAATTTTCAAAGAGTGTTTCTGCTTCTCCGAGATGGAGATACCCTTTCATATTTAGAGATTTATAAATTTTATCCAGGATTATTTTTTGATACTCCATACTGTAATAGATCAGCACATTACGGCATAGAATGATATCAAAATTACCATATATACTTTCGGAGGGAGCGAAGTGATTTTTATTAACCAGGTCAAAGACCGAAAAATGAACTTTTTTCTTAATTGAGTCATTAATAGTGAATTTATCATCCTCAATATTGAAGTACTTTTGCAGCAGACCAAATTTGATTTCCTTAACTGCTTCTTTATTATAGACGCCTTTAAGGGCGAGTGAGAGTGCTTTTGGATCAAGGTCCGTACCAAATATTTCGGTTTCCAGATCAGTATCCGCCATGTGCTCGGATGCAATAATTGCCATAGAGTATGCTTCTTCCCCGGTGGCACAGCCGGCAGACCAAATGCGTAAGGGCTCGCCGCAATTCTGCTTATCCTGGATAATTCTGCCGGTAATTTTATTTAAAATCTCAAAATCAAGTGGATTGCGGAAAAAATGACTGACTTTGATAGTGACTGCCTGTAAGAGATACTGAATTTCTTCCTCATGAGATTGAAGATATTGATAGTAGTCATCAAAATTTTGGCAGTGAGTAGGCATAAAGCGGATACTAATCCTGCGTTTAAGCATACCCAGCGAGCAACCGGAAAAATCTAAATCAGCCCTTTCCAGTAAAATCCCCAAGATAAGTCTTATCTTATTTTCCATCTTTCTCCTGTCTGTTTTCTTCTATTCCACGAGTCTCAATACTATAAAATCTGCCTCACTGTCAATATAAATAGTACCCGGGCTGGCATACTCCCGAAATTTATTTGTAAGTTCGGAATATTGAACTTATGAAGCTATTGGTCGTCACCATTGCGAAGTTTCCTCTTTAAAAAAACCCATAGCAGCTATTGATTATGCTCCCGTCTCACAGAAACGCTGCCCTCTAATTCATTCAACAATCAAAATTGAGCATTCAAAATTATTCCATCACCTGGCGGGTGATTTTGAGCCATGCAAGAAAAAATCGAGGAGATGTAAGAATATTTTTTTTAGATTTGACAAAATTTAAGGTAATTGCTTTTTAGATAAAAACAAGATTGGAGGCGTTATGCGAAATTGTCTAATTGTAATAATTTTGTTGGGGGCAGTGATTTTATCTGGCACAATACTGCATGTACCTACAGATTACCGCTATATATCGCTGGCAATAATGGCATCTGTAGATGGTGATACAATACTGGTGGAGCCGGGTAATTATACGGGTATAATCAATTTTAACGGCAAGGCAATCACACTGACGAGTGAATATATATTCACAGAGAATGAGGCGGATATCCATCACACCAGGTTATTGGGCAGCTATTCCGATACATCACTGATCTCATTTGTAGAAGGAGAGGATGAGAACAGCGTTTTGAATGGTTTCACGATTACCAATAGCAGTTCCCCTCAGCAGGGGGGTGCAATCAGTTGTACCGGTTCATCGCCTACGTTATCAAATTTAAGATTTATCGACAATCAGGCAACGAGTGGTGGGGCTATAATTGCAGTAAATTCCTCCAGTCCTGCCATAATCAATAGTAATTTTTTATCTAACAGTGGAGAAGATTACGGGGGAGCAATTTATCTGGAGGACAGTGAGCTTGTATTAGAGAATTGCCGCTTTGAAGATAATTTTTGCGGAGGCGATGATGTGAGCGGGCGTGCAGGGGCGATATATCTTGCTAATTCATTTCTTTACTGCAATAATACCATTTTTTTAAATAACTCTTCTCAGGCACATGCCGGGGCGATATATCTTAGCTATTCCGGTGCCGATTTTTATAATACTCAATTTATAGGTAACACGGCATCGGGGAATGTGGGAGCGGTATATTTTTACAATTCAAATCATTTGAATGTGATTAATTGCACATTTTATGATAACAGTGGCAGTGATGCGGGGGCACTGAGATTTTTTCACAACACAGCACTTACAGACGTACCCCTGGTTTTAAATACGATTTGCTGGAATAATACTCCAAGTGAAATCACCTTTTCGCCGGATAATCTTCCTAACGAGGTTATCATAGCCTACAGTGATCTGGAGGGTGGCGAGGAAGCAATAATCACCAATAACAATGGGGAGCCAATCTGGCTTGAGGGAAATATTGATGAGAATCCCATGTTTTATTCACCGGAAAATCATCTATATTCGCTGCAGGCGGATTCGCCCTGTCTTGATAGTGGCACAGATTATTTTGAATATGAAGGAACAGTGTATCTTGATCTGGATGCTGCAGCCTATCTGGGAGAATCTCCTGACATGGGAGCCTGGGAAAGTGATCCGGCAAATCCTCCGGTTATCGCCAGATTTTCCTGCGATGTGATAGAAGGAGAGGCACCAATTGAGATCCAATTTACGGATGAATCTTTTGGTGCAATAGAGGAGTGGCATTGGGATTTTGATAATGACGGCGTGATAGACAGCAATGAGCAATCACCCTGCTATATCTATACGGAAGCGGGGATATACAGTGTCCATCTCACTGTAGTTGCAGGCACTGCGAGCGATGATGAGATGATGATTGATCTGATAGAGATAACAGCTCCTTCGGGTGAAGACAATAATCAGATAGCCAATGTTTTTGCAGATTTATCATTATATCCAAATCCTTTTAATCCTCATACAACTATCCTCTACCATCTGGCAAGTGATGACTATGTAAAGATAACTGCCTATAATATAAGGGGTCAGGAAGTGAGATTAATCTGCGAAGGCAATCGCAAATCCGGCAGGAACAGCGAGTCCTGGGATGCAGGGAACCTTTCTAATGGCATATACTTGATACGATTACAAACTGCTTCCCAAGAGGTTATCAAAAAAGCAGTGCTGCTAAAATAAAGAAATGCATAAATAGATTTGGAGAAGGAAGAGGGCAGAGAGAATTCCAGAGAAATAGCTTGCCTTAAAAGCAGAGTATAATAAATTTTGCTGCAAAATATATTTGGAGGAAGTGATGACAAGAGTTCATAATTTCAGTGCAGGTCCGGCGGTATTACCGGAAAGTGTGTTACTGGAAGTTCAAAAAGAGCTTATTGACTGGCGTGGAGCAGGACTTTCGGTAATGGAGATGAGCCATCGTTCAAAAGAATATCAAAGCATCATCGATGATGCTTCTGATACAATGAAGCGTTTAATTGGGTGTGGAGATGATTTTGAAGTATTATTTCTGGGTGGAGGAGCCAGCCTGCAATTCTTGATGTTACCTCTTAATTTTTGTCCTTCAGACAAAGTGGCAAACTACATTGATACAGGGGCGTGGAGCACAAAAGCCATAAAAGAAGCCGGAAAGGCAGGCAAACAGATGCACGTGGCAGCTACTTCACAGGATAAGGAATTTACTTATATACCCAAGTCGTATCAGCTCTCGGAGAATCCGGCTTATCTTCATATTACAACCAATAACACGATACGAGGGACAGAGTATCACGCAATTCCTGAAGTGCCGCAAGAGGTGCCATTAGTAGCAGATATGAGTTCCAATTTTTTAAGTAGACCTTATGATTTCAGCAAATTTTCTTTAATCTATGCCGGGGCACAGAAGAATGTGGGTCCTGCAGGAGTCACCATAGTACTGATCCGCAAGGATTATCAAGAGAAGATACTTGGTAATCTTCCCACGATGCTGAGCTATAAAACCCATATAGATAAGGGTTCTATGTTCAATACACCTCCTACTTTTCCGATCTACGTAGTAGGTAAAGTGCTGCACTGGATAGAAGATTTTGGTGGTTTGAAAGCGATGGAGAAGCACAATATAGAAAAAGCCGGCTATGTATATGATGTGTTTGAAAGCACAGAATTTTATCGTGGTACCGTGGTAAAAGAAGACAGGAGCCGGATGAATATACCTTTCAGATTACCGACTGAAGAATTGGAAAAGAAATTTATAGATGAAGCCAAAGCTAACCGGATGAATAATCTTAAGGGTCATCGTTCCGTAGGTGGTTGTCGCGCTTCGCTTTATAACTCACTGCCTCTTGATTCTGCCAAAGCTCTGAATCAATTTATGAAAGATTTTGAAAATAATAACGGCTAATCAGCTAAATACTTAACGGGTTACTGAAGAGGTAGCCCGTTTTTTTATGAAAAAAAATTCTGACCCTGTCATTTTGGCTTTCTTTACTGCGCTGGCAGTCACAATTTATGTCTTAGAAAACCTCATCCCCAAGCCTTTGCCTTTTATGAAACTGGGCTTAGCGAATATTGTTGTATTATTGCTGTTATACAGGGGCAGCACTCTGGCAGCTTTTGTGGTGCTGATGAGCAAGACTCTTCTGGGGGGACTGGTAAGCGGGTTATTGTTTTCTCCTGTGACGGTGATCTCCGGGGTAGCAAGTGTAACTGCTTTTATAGTAATGCAGATATTTATCGCCAGTAAAATAGATTTCAGTATAATCGGATTGAGCGTAGCAGGTGCCGTATCACATAATCTGATGCAGATAGTAGTAGTGAACATGGTTTTGATAATGAGTAACGCAGTTTACAGATTACTGCCTCTGATGATAGTAATGGGGATTGTCACGGGAATGATCACGGGTTATCTGGCATCTTTATTGAATAGTGACAGTGTAATGGGCAGGTATTTTGGAGAGAATGAGGTTGAGTAATGCAGGTTTTTGGACATTTCTGCCTAAAGTGCCGTGTTTGGAGTGATTAGAATTTTTGGAATTCGGCGATTTCTTGCGCAATAAGATTTAGCGATTTCTGCCAAAAATCCTTATGATTGATTTCTATACCGGCAAAACCGGCAACGCCGGTTATAGTATTTCTGCCGGTTTCTCTAAGGATTTGGTCATATTTATTTACAAAGCTGTTGCCATCATTCAGATAGATAGCATATAAACCAGCGGCAAAGAGATGACCGAAGGCATAGGGGAAATTATAGAAATTGCTGCCGGCATAATAGTAATGAGGCTTGCACAGCCACATATAGGGATGGAGAAAATCGTGGTCTAAGCCATCACCATAAGCTTCTTTTTGGGCTTTCAGCATCAAATATTTTGTTTGTTCCAGTCTCACATCACCATTTTTGCGTTCTTCTATGAACCAGGTTTCAAACAGAAAGCGACTATAGATATCCACAATCACCTGAGTAGCTTCCATCAGCTTGGTTTCCAGAATTGCCAGTCTGGCGGCACCAGTGGCAGTTTTTGTGATGGCGTCTTTTATTATGGTCTCGGCAAAGATGGAGGCGGTTTCAGCTACCGGCATAGAGTAATGAGTATTCTGTGGCAATTCGTTTTTCAGGCAGTAGCCGTGATAAGCGTGTCCAAGCTCATGAGCGAGTGTGGTGAGGCTGCCGAGGCTGCCGGAGAAATTTGTCAGAATCCTGCTTTGACCTATTGCATGACAGGTAGAGCAGAAAGCTCCTCCCCGCTTACCCTTGCGAGGCTCCGCATCAATCCAGTTGCCGGCAAAAGCCTGATCGGCAAAGTCTGCCAGTTTTTGAGAGAACTTAGCGAAATTCCGGACAATAAATTCCCGAGCTTCATCAAAAGTATACTTCTTATCGATTTTGCCGAGAGGAGCGAAAAGATCATAAAATGGCAGGTTTCCGGAATGACCCAATAATTTTGCCTTGTGCTTGAGATAGCTCTGGAACTGGGGGAGATATTCTCTGATAGTAGAAAGCATAATATCAAGCGTCTTTTTTTTCATCCTGGCATTAATAAGGGTCATATCAAGCACGGAATCATAGCCCTTAAGCTCAACGATTTGGAGTACTTCGCCTTTAATGGCATTAAGGGCGGAATTTGCGGGAAAGGCAATAGACTCATAGGATTCTAATTCTGCTTCATAGGCAGCTTTGCGGGTACGGGTACTGGCATCATAGGCAAAATTGCGGATCACGGGGAGTGGAAATTCTTTTGTGCCGTCATCGAGTTCGAGTTCCACCATATGCTGCGATTCTATGTATCCTTTCATCCGTGACCATGCGTTTGAGCCGGTTAGGCTAAGTCTTTTAATAATATTTTCTTCTTTCTCACTCAATAGAAAGCGGTGCATTTTTTTCATTTCCCGCAAGCTGAATTCTATGCTGCTGAGGTAAGGGGAATGCTCAAGTAATTCTTCCAGATCATCAGGTTCAATCAGCCAGGATTGAAATCTTACGGAAGGCGCCGTGATCCGAGATAGAGAATGCTGAATTTTCTGCTGATATGATAAAGCCAGATGATTATCTGTTTCCACACTTAAAGTGAGGGAGCAAAAGCTCATCAGGCGGCTCACAATTTTAGAAAGCTCTGTCTGGGTTTTTATAGTCTGCTCGGTAATTTCTGCCCTGGTGGCAATACTCTGAGAGCTATTCACCGGCAGTTCCATGTTCTCGATCCTGGCAATCATACTTTCCATTGCAGCAAGATCGGAGGAAAATTCTTCTGCCTCAAATGAAGCGTAATAATCTGTTAGAGACCATCTCATCATCATCCTCCCTTTTTTTCTCCGGGCAGAATAACTGGACGGTTTTTTGTGTAAACCTTTTTTTTGTTAATCGCCTTCCCCCGAAAATTTTTTGCTTAATGGTTCACAAATCAACCTACGAGGGTGATAGAATAATTTTGAATTTTGGATGTTGAATTTTGAATGAATAACCCCGTCCTTTTAGCTCAAGGGATTTTATACTCAGCATCCGCCCCTCTTCCTCTTCCCCTCTTCCCCCCTTCCCCTCTTCTCCTCCTCGAACCTTCTA
>CAZRXY010000020.1:0-13746 GCA_964604155.1 uncultured Candidatus Cloacimonadota bacterium
GGGGAAATATCGTAATCATTGTGCTATTATTGATCTCTTTGTATCATATAATTATTGCAGTTTAAGTATCTGTGATGTCACCTGGGTGACTATTTCCGGCCGGTTGTAGTGGATCAGGATAACGGATAGGGACTTAATGGACTTAATGGACATAATGGACATAATGGAAGTGGGCGGAGATGAGTAATTTGATTAGATGATGAGGGTTTGATGAATGATATTTGCTAAGGATTATTTTGAAAAATTTGGGCATAATAAAGATTTTATCACAGAGCACATAATGTCCATAGAGTCCATAAGATCATGACTGAGATAATAGTTCTTCATGGAGGTTACCGTCATCTGCTTAGTTTTCAGATTGCTCAGCTTGTTTATGATATCACGGTAAGATTTTGTGAGCGTTATCTGGAGAAATACAGCAGGACCAGGGATCAGATGGTTCAAGCCGCCAGGAGTGGAGTACAAAATATAGCAGAGGGCTCGATGGCTTCGGCAACATCAAAAAAGACAGAGATCAAACTCACTCAGGTAGCGAGGGCAAGTCTGGAGGAATTGAAGCTTGATTATGAGGATTTTCTAAGGCAGAAACATCTACCTCAATGGGAAGAAAATGATGAACGCTGGAAGACCTTGATAAACAGAAAGTGCAGGACTGCGGAAGATGTGATAGAATGGATAAAGCAAGAGAGTAAGACAGCAGCAGGGATAGGATTTAGAAACCTTTTTCCTGAGTATTCGGCAAATGCTGCAATCATCTTGATCAAAGTGGCATCATCACTATTGAGTAAACAGGTAAGCAGGCTTGCCGAAGATTTTGCAGCAGAGGGTGGATTTAGTGAAAGACTATACAAGGTGAGGAAAGAAGAGAGACAGAAACCAAAGAATTGAACATCTAATGGACATGATGGACATAATGGACATAATAGACAAAAAGATAGATAAGGTTATCTAATGAACGAAGCGCAAACTAATTATGAAGTGATGTTGTCCGTGGCATTTTGAATTGGTACAGGTATGGAAACTGTTATTTCCACGGATTCATTTATTATCCATTCATAAATGATTACTATTTGCTTATGGCTTTTTCATGATAATCCCTCCTTATATATGCCTGACGTCCATCAGGACGCCAGTATCTTTCCAGTCACTAACCACAGGTCGCCAGTCAAGTAAAAAAACACCTTTTCATTTTATCACTGTCATTTTTTTTTGCATGGTGTATTCATTACCTGATTTAAGTCTGAGAATGTAAAACCCGGTAGGAACGAGCTCACCATCTTTGTTTCGGAAATTCCAGAAAATAGTATTATCTTCTGCAGGTTCCTGATTGATTATCTTTTTTCTGTATATCTTCTGGCCAAATATATTGAATATCTCCAGAATTATGGTATCTGAAGCTCTGTTTAATCCTGTCCAGTGAATATTGAGTTGCGGGCTTCTCATTTCACTGATAAAAGCCGGATTGGGATAGATAGTTATCCTGTCATTGCCCTCAGAGAGCTCATCATCTTTAAGGCTACTATGACCCCATGGTATCCATTCCACAGCACCGATATCAATATTTTCTCCGTAAACCCGCGGATGACCATAAAGGTCCGTTTGCGGCAGTATTACACCTTCAGGCAATTGTAACGTACCTGCATCACGGCAGGCTGAGTTATAATCAAGAAGTCCTGTTTCACCACCCTGTTCATATAAAAATGGGTCTGCATCAATATTCCCTTCCAGCCAGTTCAAATTATTGTTAGGACTTGTCCAGATACTGCTCTCTCCGCCATAGATCAGGTTATGGCTCATATTGATATCTATTGGTGGAAATCCCATCCAGGTATTATCTTTCACATATATCTGATAATTATAATCTGTAATATAGAAGATATTGTTGTAGAAATTCGAGGTTGTGCAGGTACTAAATATGGGAATATCATCGCATTCACTATTGTAAAATGTGCAGTTTGTCATATCCAGTCTGCCGTAAGTTCCACCAAAATTGTATAACGCTGCATTACCGGAGTGATTATAAAATATACAACCTGTTACTTCAATACTCCAACCATCACGATTATCGAAAGCTGATACTATATAACTCATATTGTTTTCAGCCTCTATGTATCTTGAATTTGTGAAAAGACAATTTTTTAAGCGAAAATATTCATCTCCAAAACAATAGATATCTGCTTCATAACCAAGTGTAGAATATACTACATTATTATCAAACACACAATCTGAAAGTTCAATATTAGTATTTGCCCAGATCGCTGCTGAGTGATTATAAGAAGTATTATTGCGAAAGATACAATTCTCAAAATGGTAATAGCAATGGTTGGGTGGCTGAACGGGGCTGCCGTCATTCTCGCGAGCTTCATAATTCTCTATGATCAAATTCTTTAAAGTAACATCCACATAGAATCCTGAATATATCAATCCACCTCTTTTATATACAGCCTCGTTATACAATTTAAAGTTTTCAATTTCACATTCGCTACCTTGGGCAATTACCAGCACTCCACCAAAATCTCCGTCATTATAAATAACGGTATCAATGTTTTCACCTCTCAAATTCACATAAGGTTTTATTCTAATCGGAAATATCTGATTATTTTCAGATGACGAATAGATACCTTCTGCCAGATGCACTGTTTTAGGGTAAAAGCTGTCCGATTCTATTCTCTGCATGGCAATAGCAATGGTTTTTAAGGGTTCGGTGGCAGATAAGCCACTGTTGCTGTCATCCCCATCTATAGAAACATACAGGTCGGCATTAACCTCTTCCTGCCAGGCATGGTTTATATCATAATAGAATTGATAGTCATGCGAGAAATTATATTGGCAATAATAAGTATTTGGTTCCATTACTGTAAATGTATCAACTACGACGTAAATATCTCCAGCATCGTAAGCCCTGATATCATTTCCGGTTCCGGCAAAATTATTATATATGCTGCAACGGTTTTCAGAATCAAATGTAATATCACTCACAAAAAAAAATCCAATTCCACCACCTGCAATACCATAATTATTATGAATATCTAAACCTGATAAAGTTATTGGAAAAATAGATTCAATGACCATACCTCCGGAGTTCCCAATATTTTCGTAAATTTCACAATTTGTTAGAATTATATCATCACTATTCCTAAAATATAAACCACCGGCGCATTCTATCTGGGGAAAATTCGAATATTGAAACTCAAATCCATTAGTTATACTGAATCCCTGAATAGTTATATCGGAACTATACACTACGGTTATACAGGTTCCGGTTCTGTTTCCATCTATAATTGTGCTATCTATATAGGCAGAATTACCGGTTAGAGCCTCCAGACTCATGAGAGTTATATTATTTCTTTCTCGGATCCACACATTCTCATAATACCTTCCGGGATAAACCAATACTGTATCCCCTTCTGCTACAGCTTCAATCCCCTCTTGAATTGTTGGATAATCCATACTGCCATCAACATCTATCTCAATCAAATCACTATACAAGAATCCCATAATCACCAGCAACAGAAATACATAAATAAACTTCATCATATCAACATCCTTATATATGCCTGACGTCCATCAGGACGCCAGTATCTTTCCAGTCACTAACCACAGGTCGCCAGTCAAGTAAAAAATACAGGTAACTTTTTCATTTTTCACTCCTTTCTTTAAATTTCTTTCTACCTATACATATATATAATCCGCAAAAATCCGGAAATGGGACAACACCACGCGATATTTTTTTATTTTTGTTCAACTTTTTTTATTTCATCTATTTCGTTTGCTAAAATATAAATATAATTTTAAACACAGTTGTTCGCAGCGGGGCAAATCTTCTTTGGGTAACGGATAGGGAGATTATGGACATTATGGAGATTATGGACATAGTGGGCATAGTGGGCATGTGGACAAAAAGGCGGGTAAGGTTATTTAATAAGCGAAGTGCGAACTAATTATGAACTGATGGTGTCCGAGGCATTTTGAATATTGGGTGGAGGAGGTGTTATTCACCTCTTATCTGGACATCATATTAATTTTTTCATTTCGATTTTTTTATTTAGAAGGCAATGGGTGTAGTATAAGGTTTTTCGTGGTGTGGATATGCACTATTCGGAGATCGTTTTCAAAGGTGAAATCCATGAAGATAGTGTGAGCAGGCAAGAGGTTTTGAGCAACTTCATACCACTCAATGATTGTAAGTTTTTTTTCGATGAAATCCTGCAGTCCGATTTCCATCACTTCTTCGGCATTGTTTAATCTATAGAGGTCAAAATGAGCAATTTGGAATATTCCTTCGTATTCATTGAGGATGATATAGCTGGGGCTGGATACATATTCTTGCACTCCGAGATATTTACAGAGGCACTTAGAGAAGAAGGTTTTTCCGCATCCGAGTTCGCCTGAGAGAGCTATAACATCACCAGATTGAACCTGTGAACTGATAATCTCTGCCAGTTCACAGGTATCATCTTCGGAATATAGCGGCAAGAAATCTTCCATTTATTGACAGGTCATTTTTTTGATTTGCAAATTGCCAGGGGCAGAATCATTTCTTCCATGGAGATTCCGCCGTGCTGGAAAGTGCCATTAAATTGTTTTTGATACTGGTGGAAAGAATTGGGATAGACAAAATAATAATCATCACGGGTGAGGGCATAGTTATCGACAATACTGCGAGAGGGCAAGCCAAATTCCTGAGGGTTCTTAATCAATATTGAGCTTTTATCATTAACTTTAAGATTTTTGCCCTGTTTATAGCGAACCGTGGTAGTGGTTTCTTTATCGCCAACGATCTGAGAAGCTCTATTGACTCTGATAGAGCCATGGTCTGTAGTGATAATCACCGTAGCCTTTTGTTCGGCAATTTCTTTAAGAGTAGCATAGAAATTAGAGTGAAGGAACCAGTGTTTGGTGAAATCGCGCAAGGCTTTTTCATCTGGGATAGCTTCTTTTAGGATCTGGTTTTTTGAGCGGTGATGAGCGACCAGATCGAGGAAATTATAAACGAGCACGATTAGATTTTCCTGAGACCAGTTTTTAATCTTGCGTTGCACATAGCCTGCTTCTTCTAAATTGAATATTTTCACATAGCGGCTATCATCGAGTTTATAATTCAATTCTTTCAATTGGGAATCAATCAATTGGTGTTCATTTCGGTTTCGGCTGTTATCCATTTCATCAGATTCGCTCCAGTACTGGGGGTATGTTTCGGCGATATCAATAGGAAGGAGTCCGCTGAACAAAGAATTCCGAGAATAGGGAGTAGCGGTGGGCAATATCGAGTAATACAGATCGAGATTAACGTCAAAGAGTTCATTAAGCAAGGGTTCAAAGGCGAAATACTGATCGAGCCTCATGCAATCGAGGAGGATGAGATAAACGGGATGACCTTTACCTAGTTCCGGCAATAATTTTTCTGCGACCACATCAAAAGAGAAGAAAGGGCGTTCCTCGGATTTAAGCCAGTCGGAGTAATTTCTGATAATGTAGTCTGAGAATTCCGAGTTACAATTTAATTTTTCCAGGAAATGTGTTTGGGCGATATTGATCTCATTAATTTCATCGAGGCGTAAATCCCATCTGCATAGGTCTCTATAGATTATTTTCCACTCGGTATAATCGGGTTGGGCAAAAATCTTCTGATTAAGCTGGGCAGAAAATTGGGCATAATCTTTTCCGATCAGATCGCGTCTGATATCGTCAGCCTGAATAATTTTTTTTATCGCCATGATAATCTGGTTAGGATTGACAGGTTTAATGAGGTAATCAGCGATCTGCCCGGCAATGGCGCCATCCATGAGTCCTTCTTCTTCGCTTTTAGTAACCATAACCACAGGGAGCGAAGAATTAATTTTCTTCATTTCCATCAGGGTGGCAAGTCCATTCATCCCGGGCATCATTTCGTCCAGTAGCACGAGGTCGAAGGCTTTATTTGTGACCATCGTAACGGCATCGGAGCCATTAGAGACCGTTTCCACCTCATAGCCTCTATCTTCCAGAAAAATCACGAAGGGCTTCAGCATATCTATTTCGTCATCTACCCAGAGAATTTTTATTCGCTGCATAATACTCTCCATACTAATTTATTTTGTGTAAAGACTGCCGAATCCGACATTGCTTGCAGAAAAACTATTCCGTGGTTCCCTCCTGAGCTTTAAGCTGCTCATCTTCAAATTTTCTTTGACGGTCTCGAATGGTATCTCTGATTTGATTAAGGTCCATATCCTGAAAGTAAAGAGCCAGCTTAAAATTAAGCTCTTTCCTGCTGCAATTGAAGAAGGTAACCATATTTTCGAGATACTGGTCAATGAGGACGTCTTTCATTGTTTTTTTAATTTGAGCCTTTTGTTCGCGGATTTCTTTGATTTCCTCACGTAATTGGGTGGTAGGCATTTCCTGAGCTTTATTAATCCATTCTTCCGCTTCGATAAATTTTGCCTGCTTCACAAATGGCTTGATCATATTCAATTTTTCCAGCCCGATATCCTGCACAGTTTTTTCGTCTTTATCAAGGCTATCAATATAGAGATCATAGGTGCTAATCAACTTGCTGGCAAAGGTGGAGGCGATATTAAATTCTGCTTCCACAAATTCATTAAAAGTTTTGTATCCTCTTGAAATATAAATCTTGTACCTTTTCATCTCTGACAGTAATTGACCTAGAGAAACAAAATTGTTCTCCATCTGCTGCTTCAAATTTTGAGCTGCCTGAAGTTTTTCTTCAATACTCATGCCTTCATTCTGCCACATTTCTTCATCCTCTCTTTTTTTTTATTTTTTATTATTTATTCATCTTCGGGCAGATAAACATTTTCTCTGCCTGGGAATAATTTTTTCTTCACATCATCTTTCCACACTTTGAGGTGTGAGACTATCTCAACATTCAGTTTTGCATAGTGCTTCACAAATTTTGGTTTTTGCTCGCACATTCCCAGGATATCGTGATATACGAGCACCTGACCATCTGTATAACGTCCGGCTCCGATCCCTATCACGGGTATGCAGAGCTTATCAGTGATCTCTCTGCCCAGTTTTTCGGGCACACCTTCTAAAACCAGCATAAATGCTCCGGCATCTTCAATATCCAGAGCTTGCTGCAGGATGAGGGAGTATTCTTTTTCCTGCCTGCCCTGCACGTGATAGCCGCTCATAGCCTTGATGGATTGGGGAGTGAGTCCCAGATGGGCACAGACGGGAATTTCGCAATCGGTTATAGCTTTGACAGCAGCCAGTCTGCTGGGTTTTCCTCCTTCCAGTTTTACCGCATCCGCCTTGCCTTCACGGCACAATCTGCCGGCATTTTCACGGGTTTTTTCCAGACTTATATGATAACTCATGTGTGGCATATCGGCAATAATAAAGGTATCTTTGGCACCTCTGCGAGCAGCACGCACATGATGCAGCATATCATCCATAGTCACTTCTAAAGTATCTGCATAACCTAATACGACCATGCCCAGGCTGTCTCCAGTCAAGATAAGATCGACTCCTGACTGCTCGGCATACTTAGCTGAGGGAAAATCATAAGCAGTAACCATCACGATTGGCTCGTGCTGCTTTTTCATCTGATAAAAGTCATTAAGATACTTCATAATTTATCTCCTTTTTTATCAGGAAAATAGCGTTCTTTTTCGCTATAGATGCAGCCGCAATACTGCTGCCGGTACATATCAGCCGTTTTTGACAAGCAGATACCTTCTTTCCAGAATTCTCTGAAATCTCTATACAGGAATTTCACGCCCTGTTCTCTGGCGCAGGTTTCGCCGATTTCACGGATTAGATCATGATTTTGATATTTGCTATACAGCAGTGTGGAGGTAAAATACTCAAATTTTCCTTTTGCTGCGACAATTGCGGCATAATGCAATCTATCATAGTAGCAAAAGCGGCAGCGGACTGATTCCCTGAATACCACCCCTTGAAGAAATTCTTCCAGCTTATATTCGTCTTTGATTATCAAGGGCAGGGCTTCTTTTTCGGCAAACAACTGCAGCGTTTCGAGCCGCCTTCTATTCTCCAGATAGGGGTGTATATTGGGATTATACCAAAATCCATGCAGGTGAAAATTACCTTCACACTTCAGGTGAGCAAGCGGAGCCGCAAGACACGGAGCGCAACAGATGTGAATAAGCAGCTTCATTTTTTTGCTCATCGTCATATAAATAATCTTTTATTTGCCCGGGCACTGGGCGGTAATCTCAGCATCAATTTTCTTATTACCGTATGCTTTATCGTAATAGGCGGAAAATTCGGAGGCAAGTTTCTTTGCGCGGGCATCATATTGTGATTTATCGTTCCAGGTATTGCGTGGGTTTAGCACTTCCGGAGGAACATTTGGACAGGTTTTGGGAACCAGTATATGGAATAATTTATTTTCATGATATTCCACATTATCCAATTTACCTTCCAGACAGGCATCTACAATAGCGCGAGTAAGATTTATATCCATTCGTGATCCAACGCCGTAGGCACCCCCACTCCAGCCGGTATTCACCAGGTACACGCTGGTGCCAAACTGCTGCATCTTATCTCCCAGCATCTTAGCATAAACATCGGGATTACGAGGCATAAATGGTGCACCGAAGAAGCGTGAAAAAGTGGAAACGGGGTCTACTATACCGGTTTCGGTGCCGGCGAGTTTGGAAGTGTAGCCCATGAGAAACCACAGCATCGCCTGTGGCGGGGTGAGGCGGGAAACGGGTGGCAATACGCCATTAGCATCAGCCGTGAGAAATAGAATAGTGGCGGGATGATCGCTGCAGGAGGAAGCTTTGATATTGCTAAGATAGCGCAGTGGATATGATCCTCGTGAATTGGGTGTGAGCCTTTCATCATCGAGATCAAAAACACCATTGGGATACATCATGGCGTTTTCAATAATTGAGCCATGCTCAAGATAATTATCTTCATGAAATACGGCATGATATATTTCGGGTTCTTTTGCTTTATTAAGATTGATTAGTTTGGCATAGCAGCCATTCTCAAAATTTGCAATGCCGAAATTGCTCCAGCCATGCTCATCATCGCCTAGTAAAGATCTTTTGGGGTCTGCAGAAAGAGTTGTCTTACCCGTGCCGCTTAAACCCAAAAGCAGGGCACAATCGCCTAGTTTTCCTTCGTTTGCGGAGCAGTGCAAAGGCAAAATGCCCTCGGCAGGGAGATAATAATTCATCACGGTAAACATTAATTTTTTCACACTGCCGCCATAAGCTGAGCCATACACAATGCCTATTCTTCTATCGAAATCCATAGCTACACACATATCTGAGGTTTCACCAGCGGGGAGCTGACGCAAATGACCGGCATACCGGGCTTTATCTAATTTCTGAAAGGGTAATGCAATCAAAGTGAAACCGCCCAGACAGCTATTATTTTCATCAGGAACGGGGCGAAACATATTATCTGTAAATAGAGCAGTTAATGCCTGATCTGTGATGGTTCTCACCGGCAGAGCATAGCCGGCATCTGCACCCACCACTCTATCAGTGATATATAACCTGGGTCTCTGCGACAACGAGGCAAAGGCATCTACTAAGAGCAGATCAAAAGCCTGCACCGTTAACGGGATGTTATTTGGACTATCCCAGTCTATAGTGTCTGCACTGGCTTCATGCTTCACTATATAAGTGTCTTTGGGACTCCTGCCGGTGGATTCGGGTGAAGTCCAGGTGCTTAATGCACCGCAGGCAGAAACCACCGCCTCACGATTGAGGACAGCTTCCTGGATCATATACTTACGGGTGGGGTTTGTAATCACGCGATTATGCCCCCTCAAAAGCTCATCCAGGTTCTGTAATATCCTGTTCTGTGAATAAGCCATGTCACCTCCGTCAAAAATTTTTATCTTTGAGATTCATCCAGAATTTCTCCTGCCTTTGGTCAAGTTATTTATTCCGAGAAATTTTTAAGATTTTTTACTTGACGAGAAAACTTAGCACTCTAAAAAAGTCACTGCTAATATATAGCAGTGCTTAATAGAAAAAATATAAAACAGGAGGTCGCTATGACTCTTAAGCCACTAGATGATCGGTTAGTAATTGAGCCGACAATTGACGGAGAGAAGAATGTGGGAGGGATCATCATCCCAGACACAGCCAAAGAGAAGCCGAATGTAGGAACCGTGATAGCGGTAGGTAATGACGAAGAATTGCAGGAATTAGTGAAAGTGGGCAACAAGGTATTATACAGCAAATATGGTGGGACAGAAGTTGAGATAGGAGACAAGAAATATCTCATAGTATCTCGCAGTGATGTTTTAGCTCTGGTAGAGTAGTGATTATGTCTTTCATAGAACTAACTAGAGCAAATTTTAAGGAAGAAGTACTAGGATCGGAGCAGCCGGTTCTGGTAGATTTCTGGGCGCCTTGGTGCGGGCCTTGTCGAGCTTTGGCACCCACTTTAGAAGAGCTTTCCTCCGAGCACAGTGACAAGGTAAAAATAGGGAAGGTGAACGTGGATGAGCATCCTGAGCTGGCGAATCAGTATAAGGTAGTATCTATTCCTTCATTACTACTTTTTCGTGCAGGGAAAGTGGATAAGCAGCATATAGGACTAATATCCACAGAAAAGCTACTTTCAAAATTTGGATTGTAAATCAAGCTTTAGAGACAAAAGTAAAAAACCCGGATAGTTATCCGGGTTTTTTTTTATTACTACAAGGAGGTAAAACTAATAAGATCAGGGCTGAATATACAGATTTGAGGGCACAGTGTTTCCGCTGGTATTTTCATACCAGTCCGGATATTGTGTGCCGCTGCTTTCTGCCCAGTCAGCCAGATAGATATATGCTTCCGTGATAGAGACTCTCTCTCTGGGATACACCCAGTATGCGGGGACATTTATTCCCCATGGCAGGTTGTTTGCAGTCTTGTAATACCTTTCTATAGAGAGATTGCTATCATCATCGCCAATGCCAAAATAACTGCGGTCAGCCTGTTCTGTGGGGGGATAGCCAGCCAGATGGACTTCTTTGCCACGTTCGCCGTTTATAAAGATAAAGGGGTTAAAGGGTGCTAGCCAGGGCAGGAAGTTAATGTCCTGTGAGGGATTAAGGGTAAGTTCCATACTGAATTCAAAAGGTGTCACCCAGCTTTCAGACAAATCAGTATTGATAAAGGCATCGCCTTCTGCTCCGCTCATATAGTCACGGGCGCTATCAAAATACAATAGAACCAGATTTCCATTGCTGGCTTCCTGGATCAGGTTCAAGCTTGAAGGCTGCCAATCCAGAACTGAGACGCTATCTGCTTCAAAGGGGAATTCAATGCCAAATCCATTAGAAAAGCTGGCTCCTATAGCGCGTAACCTGAAGAAGCCATCTACGTCTATCACCAGATTCGAACCATTTGTCACCAGGTTGAATTGGTAATCTATCACCATATCATTAAAATCATAATCACCCTTAAAGGGCCAGTAATCTTCGAAAGCCAAAGTGCCCCAGCCATTTTCGCCCTCGGCAGGATACCAGTTATTGTATGCTCTGTGCATATCAGATGGATATTCGTCGTATTCATCGGGCACTCCGTCGCCGTCGCTGTCATCACTCCGCGGGCAGCTTATAGAACTGGAATTGGCATTAACGGAGCCGTGTCCATTTGGTCCGCTCAGCGTCCAGACAAAATTCTCTCCTTCATTGAAAACTGCCGAAAAGACAAATTCCTGACGTCCGGGTTGGAATATTATAGGCTGTCCCATATCCGTTGATGGGGTATTCACAAACATATTATGAACGCCTATGCTGATAGTAAGAACATTTGGATTCTCGTTCAAGTAGCCAAAATGTGCAGTATAGGTGCCGTCACCATTACTTTCTACGCATTCCATAACCGGCTGCACCTTCAATCCTGCCTGCAAGCCGTTAAATGCCAGGAATAGCGCTAATATTAATAAAGATATCTTTCTCATTCTCTTACGCTCCCCTTTAACGATACTGCGGAACAAAGCTATAAACAATCTTATTGTTCCTGATACGGTAGTTCTGAAAGACTGATTCCGCTTCATGATATTCTAATTTCACATCAGTGATCCGGGCTGGCAGCTTTATCTTCTGCTTAAAACCGTTGTCCTGGTCTATAGTGCCCTTAAAAAGCATATTGCCGGACATATCTTTTAGATAAAAAGTGCCGGTGTAAAGTGCTGCTAATTCTACTTGAACCCACCGCTCCATCTCGTAATTAAAATCATCTGCAATATTCAATGTATTTATATCAACCGGATCTATTTCATCATCCCGGAATGAGCAGCCACTAAAAACCAGTAGAGCTGCGAATATAAGGATCAAAGTCTTTGTTTTCCATGCCATCATACTCTCCCATTATTCTATTTTTTTCTTAAAAAAAATCAACATCAGATATAGTAAGCAATTATCGTGCCAGGTCAAAATATTTTTTTTATGCGCCTTTCGGAGTACATGTAGGATATTTATCTTTAAGAAACATTATAGCACTTCTGCCCGTTTTTGAACCCTTCTGCCCGTTTTCATACACTTAGGAAAAGACGAGTGATTTCCGGTTGATGGTAATCAGGTTTGAAAAATTAATTTTTGAGCAATGGACAGAAAAATTTTCGGTGTTATGCCTGATATTTACGAGTATTGTGTTATAAGAAAATCAATTTGGTCTATTAGAAATATCTACAACATTTTGACCTGGCAAATTTCAGAATTGGCTAATTATCTTAAAAACTGGATATGGTGTTTTTAGACTGGACTCAAAATAAAGTATAGGGGTATATATTTTCAAAGAAGGGCAAAAATGTTACTTTTTGTTGTAACTGACATGATGGTTGATAGTTATGAGGTAACATTTGGTAACATTTGGCAACCATTTTTTACAGTAATTTATCTATAATAGCGTGGAAGTTCAGATTTTAGGAGTACAAGGCATCTTCTTTTGGTATCGATGTTGTGGGTGATTGGTGAGTGGTGATTGGTGAATGGTGAGTTGTGAGTGGTGAATGGTGAATGGTGATTGGTGATTGGTGATTGGTGATTGGTGAATGGTGAATGGTGAATGGTGATTGGTGATTGGTGAACTTGACTGGTGGATAAATTCTGGCAGTATAGCCTTATCATCTGGAGTTTACGCGCAGTTGTACCGTCGAGATTAAATTTGTCCCTTCATCTCTTCGTTCCCTCTTTCTCTCGTTCTCTCATCTCATCTCTTCTCCTCTTCTCCTCCTCAAACCTTCAAACCTTCGAACCTTCAAACCTTCGATTATCAGGCGTACCCCCTGGATTTAATTTGAAAAGTGGAAATAATGTTCAATTAAACACTTAGTCGTCACCATCCCGGAGGCTTAAAGACTATTAGCATGGCAGCTTGGCTGGTGTTCTTAGGACGGCTAATAAAGAGAGGGAGCCAGATCGGGGATGACCTGGCTCCGGGTTGAGTAAAGAGGAGAGAGAGAGAATTTTATTTCATCAGGATCACTTTGTGAATCTGATTTTCTGCTCCTGCTGTAAGGCGGACAAAATAGATGCCACTGGCTTGTGAAGCGGCATTCCAGACTACGCTGTGCTGTCCGGCCGCCTGATCTGCATTCACCAGTTCTGCTACTTTTTGTCCCTTGATATTATATACACTCACGTTCACGTCTCCTGCTATTGCCAGATCGTAGGCTATAGTAGTCTGCGGATTAAAGGGATTAGGATAGGCATTTACCAGCTTTGTTGATACGGGCACATCAGTAGTAAATTCAAAGAAGACATCTTCGCCCGGGGCTGTAGTGATCTGAGTATTCAAATCCGTTACCATGCCG
>CAZRXY010000021.1:0-15655 GCA_964604155.1 uncultured Candidatus Cloacimonadota bacterium
GTCTTTAGACCTTCGCAATGGTGACGACTAATTGTCTTCTTGATCATTTTTTTCCACTTTCCAAATAAATTCCGGGGGTATGCCGGCGATAATTGGAACTTGACAAAGTAACGAGGAGGATAATATTTCATACTCGTAAAATGAGGAATTGTTATGAAGTATATTGGAGCTCACGTAAGTACCTGCGGAGGAGTGGAAAATGCTCCCGGTAATGCTGCAGAAATTTCGGCAGATGCCTTTGCCCTTTTCACCAAAAACCAGAAAAAATGGTTCGAGCCGCCACTCAGCCAGGAGAGCATCGCCCTGTTCAAAATGCACTGCAAAGCATTGAATTTCGCACCGGAATACATTCTGCCGCATGGCAGCTACCTTGTGAATATCGGCAGCCCGGAACCGGATGTTTTGCAGATTTCTCGCAATTCGCTGCTGGAAGAAATGAAGCGGTGCGAAAGCCTGAACCTCAAATTCCTCAATATTCATCTCGGGGCTCATAAAAAACTGGTCTCTGAAGATGATTGCCTCAAAATCTGTGCCGAAACCATTAATATCTGCCTGCAGAATTCCGAAAACATTATTCTGGTCCTGGAAAATTCTGCCGGTCAAGGCACCCGAATGGGCTATAGATTTGAGCAGCTTGCCCAGGTGATAACGCTGATAGAACAGCAGCAGCGAGTGGGAATCTGTCTGGATACCTGCCATGCTTTTGGCGCCGGATATGATCTCACTAACCTGAATAAATGTGAAAAAGTATTTGCCGAATTCGATAGTATTGTGGGCTACAAGTGGCTCAAAGGTATGCACTTGAATGATTCCAAAATAGAGCTCGCATCTCGTAAAGACAGGCATGCTCCCCTGGGCGAGGGACTTATCGGATTAGATTGCTTCCGCTATGTTATGCAGAATAAAAAATTTGACAATATCCCCCTTATCCTGGAAACTCCAGAACCTGATAAGTGGGCAGACGAGATTATTATGCTGAAAGCTCTCGCAAAGGAGATTGATTGATGACGATAATCAGAAAAGCAGAATGCTGCGATTTAAGGCAGATTTCTTATGTGCACGTGGATACCTGGAAAGTGGCATACAATGGTATCTTAGACCGAGATTTGCTAAATAAATTGTCCTATGGCAGATCGCTCGAAAACTGGAGGCATTGCCATGAAAAACTGGGCGGATACTTTTATGTGTCAGAAGAAGAAGGCAGGATCACCGGGTTTATCGCCGGCGGTAATTCCAGAGATGAAGACCTCGTGTATGACGCAGAAATTTATGCCATGTATATCCTCCCGGAATTCCAGAGACAATTGATTGGAACCCGGTTGTTACGGCAAATTGCTGAAGATTTTAAAAAAGAAAAATGGCAGCAGTTCCTCATCTGGTGCCTCCGGAATAATCCCGCCTGTGCCTTTTATGAAGCTATGGGCGGTGAACTCAAAGAAACTAAAAGAATCCACATCGGCACTAAAAACCTCATCAATAACGGCTATGTTTTTGATACTGAACTTTTTCTGAAAAAAGATCAGCTTGGTTTGAATAGTAGCAACTGAGCTGAAATGATGGGTGACGGGCAGAAAATTCTAACCAGATCATCCGGATCGTGCTGTTACTAAACGGCTTTCAGTCAGGTCGTCGCAGAGTCGCTTGTGAAAAAATATAAGGAGTGTAATATGGAAAAATTTAAAAATGCTTTTAAAATCCTGTATCTCATTTCAGCCGGAGATGATGAGGTTAGTTCTTCTGAGCTTGATCTCATTATGACTTATCTCAAGGAAAACAGAGATAGTATTGATTTTGATCACCGCCAGATAACAGGCTCACTGCTATTTCTCAGTAAAGAAGAAAAAAGACAGATCCTGGAAAAAGCCGCTCTTGATTATAAAGATAACACTTCCCGGCAAGAAAGAGAAAATTTACTTAAATTTGCCTTTCAACTAGTCATTTCTGACGGCAGAATCGCTACCGAAGAAATCAGAATGTTCAATATCCTGGGTAATGTCTGGAATATCGATATCGACGAGTTTATTAAAGCCAATCATATTCAATAATAATACCCGGCAAACCCTTAGCATCAAAACAAAGATCACCGGGATCACTTAAGGGTATCTCATGAACCAGCCATTTGAAGATCCCCCTACCCAGTACCCAGTACCCCGTTTCTCAGCACATCAATTCTACATCGAGGCGTCAACCCGCCTCCCTGCAGGATTCTAAAAGAAAAGAATTGACTGGATTTGGGGGTGAATATTGTTAAACTAAAATGTAAGTGAAGAGGCTTATGAATGGAATATTAGTGATGATAAGGGATGGATTTGCCCACCATATAATTTTTTCCGCAGGATTATTGCTGATCATGGGCTATATAATGGGACAATTATCAGAGAGGATCAAGCTGCCAGCTATCACGGGGTATATTTTTGCCGGCATTATTCTGGGGGAAGCAGGCATCAATCTGATCCGTGAAGAAAATCTTTCACAGTTGAATATTTTATCGGAAATCACTCTTTCCTTTATTGCGGTTATCATTGGATGTGAATTTTCGTTCTCCAAACTCAGGGCTTACGGTACTAAAGTAGTAATTATCACGTTAACCCAGATGTTCCTTACTTTTGGTCTTATTGCCGCGGGTTTGCTTGCCTGGGGTCTATCACCTTATGTTGCCTTTATTCTGGGCTCAATCGGTGCAGCCACGGCTCCTGCTGCCACCGTAGTGATTGTGGAAAAGCTGCGGGCAAAGGGTGAATTTGTTGATTATCTATACGGTATAGTGGCATTGGACGATGCTGGCACGGTGGTATTATTTTCAGTGGCATTTGCCATTTCGGGAGCCGTGATCAGCGGCACGGAGATCAATTTCTGGGCAGGACTGCTTCATGCAGCCAAAGAGATATTTATTTCGGTATTAGCAGGTATTATTAGCGGAACCTTGATCCATTTCATCACCCATAAAATAAAAAATGTGGGCGAAACAAAAATTATCACTCTGGGCATAATTTTTATCTCCACCTCAGTGTGCATTAGCCTTAATCTTTCACCCCTGATATCAAATATGACGGTGGGTCTGATGCTTGTGAACCTGAGTCGCAAGAATATTCGCATATTAAAGGCACTCCAGCCGCTCACGCCCCCTTTGTATGCCATATTTTTCACTATTGCGGGAACAGAGCTAAACCTGAAGATATTCACTTCATCGGGAGCTCTTATTGCTGGGCTGATCTTTATTTTCATGCGGGCAGTAGGAAAATATGGCGGAGTTTATGCCTCCTGCGGGATATTAAAAATGCCGGCAAAATTGAGAAACTGGCTGGGGTTTGCCTTGTTGCCTCAGGCTGGAGTGGCTATAGGGCTGGTTCTTTTTGTGCAGGGCTCGCCAGTAGTGGCAGCAGCATCTCCGGCAATTCAGCTTGAGATCACGAAAATGATCAATGTTGTTTTAATGAGCGTGTTTTTTAACGAAATCATAGGACCGCCACTGGCAAAAATTGCCATCTTAAAAAACCTGAGGAGAAGATAATGGATATCACCGAAGTATTAAAGCTGGAATGCTGTACCACTTCATTGCATTCACATTCCAAGCCGGAGGTGCTCAAGGAACTGGTAAAACTTGTTAAGCGTAATGAGTATCTGGCTGAGATAGATGAAGAAACAATTATGACAGGTTTATCTGAACGTGAATTGCAGGCAAGCACCGGATTTGGGCATGGAATAGCCCTGCCACACTGCCAGCTTAGCGGGATCAAAGACTTTGTGGTAGGTCTTGGCATTAGCAAAAAAGGTGTAGATTTTGATGCTATTGACCATAAAAAAGTTAAGATTTTTGTGGTGATTGTGGGCCCCCAAGAAAGTCGCAGCGGGCATTTGCAATTACTGGCAACTGTGAGCCGTATCTTGAAAGAACCGGGCATAGAAGCCAACCTGCTTAAGCAGGAAAGCAGAATCGGTTTGCTGGATGAATTTATCCGCCACAGCCCGGACACGCCCGGCATCACTGCTAAGGGAAAAGATAAATTGATGCTGCTGATAGTTAGAGATTCGGATATTATGGATGAGATTAGTGAAGTATTTCTGGAATATGGTGTGGAAGAAGCCACAATCCTGGAAACAGGCAGTATGAAGGGAGTGCTTTCAAATGTCCCATTATTTCTGGGGTTCTTTGATTTTACAGGTGATCGCGAACTTAATGGCAAGCTCGTGCTGCTAAAAGTGCCTCGAGATTATGTGCAGGCAATTCTCCACGGTCTGGAAGATACTTTTGGTGATCTTGATAATTTCTCCGGACTTAGCCTGATCGTTCTGGATATCTTTTTCAGCAAAGGGTTCTGAAGAATTTCTTGACATCGGAGCAGGAATTTACAGGCTGCAAAATCAAAATAGGAGAATTATAATGATGACATTGCGGAACTTGGTTCTACTCTTTCTATTATTGCTCAATTGTTTTGCTGTTTATGCAGATACTGCGACACTTGAGCAGAACCCGCATCTGGGGCATTATCTGGATTTCGAAGAAATTAGCAGATTGCCCGAGCGTGAGTTCTATGAAACAGACCCCCCGGCTTTTGCCCGCAGTATTGCAGAATTTCAGCCCATGGAGGCAGTTCTCATTCGTTACCCCCTGGGTATCAGTTATAGCCTAATCGCCAGTTTTGCCGAACAGGACAAGGTGATCACTATTGTCTCCAGTCAATCCCAAATGAATTCTGTGAGCTCTGTTTACGCCAGTCAGGGGATTAATCTGTCAAATTGCGATTTTCTGATAGCTGCTTCAAATAGCCACTGGACACGTGATTATGGCCCCTGGTATATCTATGACGGCTATGAAGTGGCAATAGTGAATTTTATCTATAACCGTCCCAGACCCAGCGATAACGATATTCCTATCTATATGGCGGATTATCTGAATATTCCACTCTATGGTATGCCACTGGTGCAAACGGGCGGTAATTATATGACAGACGGCGGCGGTATTGCTGCTTCCAGTGATCTTGTTCATACGGAGAATTCTCAATTTAGCCCTGAAGAAATCGATGAACTTATGCTTGATTTTCTGGGCATTCAGCAATATCACGTTCTTCCCGATCCTAATAATACCTATATAGACCATATAGATTGCTGGGGTAAATTTCTGGGAGAAGACAAGGTGCTCATCAGGGAGGTGCCTGCCGGTCATGCTCAATATGTCGAGATAGAAGCTGCTGCAGCTTATTTTGCTTCGCAGAACTGTGCCTGGGGTTATCCTTATGAGGTCTATCGCGTATATACTCCCAATGATCAGCCTTACACAAATTCGCTTATCCTCAATAAGCGGGTTTTTGTCCCTCTCACCGGTAGCTCTTATGATAATGCTGCCCTGGCTGCCTATCAGGCTGCCATGCCCGGCTATGAGATACTGGGTGTCTCAGGAAATTGGTATAGCACGGATGCTTTGCACTGCCGCACAAAAGGTGTGGCAGACCGAAATATGGTGCAGATATCACACCAGCCCTTTTGGCAGGTACAGGATGGTGGCGGCACGCTTTCTATCGATGCCGATCTCATCGCCTGCAGCGGTGAAGAATTTCCGCCAGATTCGGTCTATGTTGCCTGGAAATTTGAATCTGAGGAATGGACGATTTCTTATATGCAGTATGCGGGTGAAACTGCCTGGCAAACCAGCTTGCAGCTACCTTATACCGCCGGCGAATTCAGCTATTATATTCATGCCGCCGATGCTCTGGGAAATTTTACCGATCATCCCGTTTCCGCCAGAGATGATGCCCACCGGTTTTTAGTTATGCAGGCTATTGCCTATGGCGATCTTGATGAAAATAATGCCGTAGAACCCTATGATGCGGCTATATTAATGCGATATATTGTCGGGCAGGACCCCCTGCCGGAGCTGGACCCCATACCCTGGGAAGATGCCAGAATTATTGCAGCAGACCTTGATGACAATGGCGAACTCGATAGCTATGATGTCTCGCTCATTCTCCAGTACTTCGTAGGTATAATCACGGAATTCCCGGTCCAGAGATGAGAGATAATATTTATATTGACATCATTTATCAAAATGTAAGCCTCAACTTAGGAGTGTATTAAAATGAAGAGATTAATATTTATTGCGGCATTACTGATCAGTTC
Source organism: uncultured Candidatus Cloacimonadota bacterium (assembly GCA_964604155.1). Classification (GTDB taxonomy): domain Bacteria; phylum Cloacimonadota; class Cloacimonadia; order Cloacimonadales; family TCS61; genus Stygibacter. Next base: position 6,115 of record CAZRXY010000021.1, read on the forward strand.
TATTCTGCTCACGGCAGACCTGAGAGATATCACTATCGATGGTGGCACTTATATTGTAAATGAAGGAGATACTGTCCGGGTTTACGTTAGTGCTCTTGATATCACCGAAAATATGAAAGTGATCGCCTTTCAGTTTGATGCCTATTATGATGAAGGTATGCTGAAGTATGCCGGTCACAAACCCGGAGACCTTTTTGAGAACGCAATGCTTATGGCAAATGGAGAAAATCCGGGATTAGTTAAGGTTGCCTGCAGCCACTGGCTGCCCCAAAATGGCAGCGGCACTTTGATAGAATTGCTTTTTATCGCAGAAAAATTCGGCGAATCCTCCCTGCAATTCGATAAATTTAAAATGAATTCCACTATAATGGACAAAATTTATGATGCCAGTATCAAAGTGCTGGCAACTAATGACAAAAAAGAAAAATAATTCGGAAGGTATCATGAAAAAAATAATCACATTGCTACTCATAATCCTGGCATTTTCGCTCTCTGCTAACCTGGAAGATTGCGTTATCTCTGTATCATCAGGGAATGTAAATGCCGGAGATTCTATCACGATCGCCGTCTCTACTTCAGAATTAAATATTGATTATGATGTCATCAGCTTCCAGTTCGAAATGTTCTTTGATCCCTATGTGGTGACGTATAGCAGTTTCGAAGAAGGCGATATTTTCACAAATGGAATGCTTATCATGAATGAAATGCAGCCCGGTGTGCTTAGAGCCGCCTATAGCCACTATATTGCCCAGGAAGGCTCTGGCATTATCTGCCGTATTAATTTCTTCGGGATAAGTGGAGATACTGTCCTCGATATTCACGATTTTAAGTATAACGCCACTCCGATTAATAATACTAATAATGGCAGCATTAGTGTCAGCGGCGAAAACCTGCTGCCTGTTGCAGTTGCCGGCGAAGATGTCACTGTGGAAGAAGGTGATATTGTCTATCTCGATGGTACCGCTTCTTATGATCCCGAAGGGAATGATCTCACCTATCTCTGGGATGCCCCTCCACCGATATCGATAGAAAATCCCGCTTCTGCCACTACTTCTTTCATCGCCCCGCTGGTTGAAGAAAATACTGCTTACACGATAACTCTGGTTGTTAATGATGGTATTCATAATTCATTTCCAGCGGAAAAGATTGTGATTGTGGAAAATGTTAGTTCAAATGAAGAGACTCCCGCTCAGATCACTCACGTGGATATTCGCAGCATCAGCCCAAACCCTTTCAATCCTGCCACTTCGATAAATTTCTCTGTACCCCAAGGTGAATCACAAATGAAATTAAATATTTATTCCATCAGGGGACAACTGATCAGGAGCTTCCAGCTCACCGGCTTGTCTCCAAATAGCCTTGCCAGCGTGACCTGGGATGGCAAAGATAATTCCGGCAATGCTGTAGCCAGCGGGATCTACCTTTGCCAGGTTTCCGGTATTACAAGCTCTGCCCACAGCCGTATGCTATTGCTTAAATAGCACCAAACCTGCTGGTAAATATGGAGAATAATCAGATCAAACACGGTGATAATATAAAAGAGATCATCGGCTTCGATAGGCGAAAAATAATTAAAAGACCTCTCCTGGGAGCAAATATTACTGCCGGATTCCCATCACCTGCCCAGGATTATATAGAAAAAACCATTGATCTCAATGAGCAATTGATCACTCATCCGGTTGCAACCTTTTTTGTGCGTGTAGAAGGCGATTCTATGATCGATGCCGGTATCTTTCCTGATGATGTGCTTATCGTCGATCGTGCCCTTAATCCCGCAGACGGGAACGTGATCGTCGCTGTGCTTAATAGTGAACTTACAGTTAAAAAACTGCGAATTAAGCCGGATTGCTGGTCTCTGATTCCCCAAAATCCCGCCTACCCGGAAATTGTTATCACCGAAGATACAGATTTTTCCGTTTGGGGTGTAGTTACATACTGCATCCATAAACTCTAACAAATACAATGAGAAGCAGTTTCTATAAATCCAGAGCTCGGTATAATCTGCAGAATAATTGGGAAGCTGCCATTGTCGCTGTGCTTCTGGGCTTTCTATTTTTTGCCGGGATTGATGCTCTTTTTGGCAGACACTATTTTGATAGTAATTTTTTGATTTTCCTCTTCAGGATTGCTCTGCAAGGTCCTGTCCTGCTGGGTATGGCTTTAGTTTTTCTGTCCATCAGCCGTAGTAATAATACTCAGGCATCTCTAATTTTTAAAGGATTTGAGAACTGGCAAAAAGCTCTTTTTCTGGTTCTATTGATCATTGTTTTTGTCGCCCTCTGGTCTGTTTTACTTTTCATCCCCGGCATAATTGCAGGCTTGTCTTATAGTATGGCTTTTTTTGTTCTGGCAGATGATCCAGATATCTCCCCCTCTCAGGCTTTAAGACGCAGTAGATTGATGATGCATGGACACAAAACTAAATTATTTTTCCTCATTCTCAGCTTTACAGGCTGGTTTATTTTGAGCGCAATCACCGCAGGTTTATTATATATTTTCTATGTCGGTCCCCTTTTTTATGCTTCACTTACAGAATTCTACGAATCACTTCAGGAAACTTCCAGATTTTAGTATATGTGCGGAAATTTTGCTCTCTATAGCTCTATGCAGGAAATTAAAAAATACTTTGAATTGCTGCAGGATCTCGGCGAGATTGTGCCTGACCATAATATCCGACCCTCTATGCAAGTGCCGGTGATCGTTATCAAACAGGGCAAAAAATACCTGGGCTTCGTACGCTGGGGCCTTATCCCCTTCTGGGCAAAAGATGATAAAATCGGATATAAACTCTTCAATGCCAGGGCAGAGACCATAGATATTAAACCCAGCTTCAAAAAGTCTTTTCAGTCCAGACGCTGCCTTATCCCCGCTAATGGCTTCTATGAATGGAAAAAACCCGAGAAAACTAAATACTATTGTCAGATCAAAGACCGTCCGCTTTTCAATTTCGCCGGTATCTGGGAATCCTGGAAAAATCCCCAAGGCGAAATCGTGCCTTCATGCACCATTATCACCTGCGAACCAAATGCTGCACTCGCTCCCATTCACGACCGCATGCCCGTGATCCTGAAAAAAAATGACGAAGATTCCTGGCTTCATGAAACAGACCCAGCCATCTTAAAAAAACTGCTCTCGCCCTACCCACCCGAAGAGATGATCATAAAAAATATTCCCAGCAAGGAAAGCTAACCCGTTAGATAGTGAATCGCTACGAGCTTTTTTTAAAATTCTTATATCCAGTTTACGACCAAAATGGTGGTTTCAACCACCGACCTGACTTCAGCAAAAATTTAGGATAAATCCCAATTTAAAGGAAAGATGAATTACCAAGCCCGAGCTGAAAGCTTGGAGCTATTCATTCAATATTCAAAATCCAAAATTATCCCATCACTCCTCTACTATGCCAGAGACTTTTCCTATCAGGCATCCCCCTGGTTTTATAATGTTTGGTATTGTTAATTCATTCATATAATATGAGATAAAGATTGTTGTCAAGGTCAACCATTGCGAAGGTCTTTAGACCTTCGCAATGGTGACGACTAATTGTTTACTTGATCATTATTTCCACTTTTCAAATTAATTCCGGGGGTATGCCAGCTTTTCCTATTTATTGACAATAAAACCACCTCAAAAATATTTAATCTCCAATGTTCGAAAAGGAGTAGGAATAATGAAGAGATTTATATTTATCATAGCTCTTATCCTGCTGAGCAGCGAAGCTGCTTTTGCCCAGGATATGCTGTATAAAACTTTGGATAACGGTATGCAGGTCGCCATAAAAAAGAATACTGCCAATAATTCTGCTGCGGTTTACGGCTTTGTGAAAACGGGCTCTATCACGGAAGAAGAATATCTGGGCTGCGGCATCTCTCACTACCTGGAACACGTTGTTTCTTCCGGTACCACTTTGCATCATACCGAAGCAGAATATTCCGGACTCTATGAAAAATACGGACTCATGTCCAATGCCTATACTTCTAACGAGATGACTGCCTATCATCTCACCGGCGAAAATGCTTTACTAGATACGATGATTACCACTATTGCTGAATTCCTCAGGTACTGCCAGTTTGATCAAACAGAAATTGACCGCGAAAAAGAAGTGATCCTCAAAGAAATGGTCATGCGCTCCACAAATGTTAATGACCAGGTGAGAGAATGGTCTGATGCTCAGAGCTTTCAGCACACTAATGATAAATACCCCATTATCGGTTACCCGGAACTTTTTAAAAAACTTTCCCGCTCTGACCTGGTGTCCTACTATAACCGACACTATGTACCTAATAATATTATCTTCGTTGTGATCGGAAATCTGGATGTGGATGCTGCTATGGCAAAAGTGCAAAATACCTTCGCAGACTGGGATCGTGCCGTCTATCCACCAGTTTTTCTCCCGGATCAATTGCCCTATTCCACCGAATTCAGATACGAAAAAGAATTTGAAATTAATAACCCCAGAGTGGATGTGAATTATATTATCAGCCCTGCCTGTTATAGATATGTACCGGAACTTCATATTGCCCTGGAACTGCTTTTCAGTAAACGCCGGTCTCCGATCAATTACAGACTGGTTGAAGAGGAAAAACTGGTTAATCATATCTGGGCTTATTGCAGTCCAGTCACTGATCCGGTAGGTATTAATACTGTTAAATTCAGTTTTGAACCCATTAACGAAGCTGATATCGATAAAATCATTGCAATCGTGGATGAAGAACTGAATACGGCTGCCCGGAAAGGCTTCTCACAAGACTTGGTGGATAATTATATCTCACGCACAAAAGCACAGCATATTCTCTATGAATTGACACCAGACCGCGAAGCAAACCTCATCGGCTGGTCTCTATATAAATATAATGATGCAAATATTCTCGATTTACAGATTAGAACACTCGAGAATATCAATATCCTGGAAATGCCCGATGCCATCAGTAATATAATGCTCACAAGTCAACGGGTGATCACCGCTGCTCTTCCCCAAAAAGATTACCAGACTCCCTCACAGCAAGCTGTTACCGATATACTCTCTGATATCTCTATGGAGCGTATTGAACTGGATCAGCGTATCTCACTATTCTACAAAGAAGGCAACCAAAAAGAGGTAGTTGATCTTGCCTTTATGCTCCCGGTCTGTCAGGATTGGGAAACTCCCCAAAATGCAGGCGTTCTGCAAATGACTGCAGACCTGCTCCTAAAGGGCTCAAAGAATTTCGATTCCTTTGAAATCAGCGAATGGATGGAAGACCACGTTGTCTCATATCGATCCAATGTTCAGGCAAACGGCACGCTCATCACAATCAAATGCCTCACAGATGACCTCGAGAAAATGCTGGAAATTTTTATTGATGGATTTAATAATCCCTCCTTCAACGAAAATGATATTGATCTCCTCAAGCAACAAATTAAAAGCAGGTATGACCGCCAATCATCTAACGCCTCTCACCGGCATAGAGTTTTCCGCAACAAGGCACTTTATGGCAGCTCTACCCGATACGGTATGGATAATGCCGATATTATTGATCTGCAAATGAATTATTCCCAAAAGGATATCAAAGACTGCTGGAAAAAATACTTTAAAATTGACCGGCTTTCTTTTGCTGTTCATGGAGATGTCAGCAAAAATAAAGCTGCCGATTATGCCCGACTGCTCAAAGCAAATTTACGCCAGGGCTCTATAAATGAACCGCTCCATAAATTGCAAATCCCGCATATAGACACCCTCTTTGCTCAGGAATATGACTACGAACAGGTTAATATAGATATCAATATTATGGCGCCGGATGTTAATGATCCTGATTCTAAGGTGATGAGAGTGATTAATATGCTGCTTAACAGACCAGATGGCGGCTTGCACGAAGTTACCCGCGGCTCAAATAATCTGGCATACTACGCCTATGCCGGTAATAATGCTAACCTCGATTATGGTTTTATAAGAATTTCCAGCCAAACCTCAATCAATAAAAAAGATGAACTTATTGCTGTGCTCGTTAACCAATTAGATAGTTTTGCAGACATTGATATCTCACAGCAGGAAATTAATCAGGTGGTTGCCCATAATCACTCACTCAGAAGAAATAATATCTCCGCCTCTTATCTGCCTGTCATCATTCTGCAAAATGAAGCTGATGGAATTGGGCATGACTGGTATCTAAAAGAAGCTGAAGAACTGGCAGAGATCACCGCCCAGGATATCCAAAGAGTCGCTCAATCTTATTTCAAAAACAAAGCCATTATTGTCTCCTGCCCCTCAGAAGTCTTTGAGAGAAAAATTGAATAAATACTAAGTCAACTTGCAAATGGTACCTAAAACTTCGCTATGGTGACGACTAATATCAAACCCCTCACTGCACCTGCTATGTTACATAAATTTTCAAGCTCAATATCTCATTCTCATCAGATTTTGTCTCGTAGTAATAGATTGTCCCAGCGTCACTACGCCCCGCCAATTCAAAAATCTGCCGCCAGTTAAGTTTCTGCAGATCAAGGTAAAAATGACCACTCTCAAAAATAAAACTGAATTCAGATTTTAGTAACTTTTCCATACTCCGAACCTTACCTGGTAAATCCCGCACAGAAAGTCCCAGACTCAATAGGGGAGCCGATTGCCGGCTACTGGATATTTCCAGTCTCAGCACTGGCTCCCGTTTCTTCTTTTCCAGGGCTGATAGTAATTCTGCAGCTTCTGCTACTGCTAACTTGCCCTCTGATATTAGCTCAAGGATTCGCCTCTTATTCGCACCCACACACTATTCCTTGTTCGAACCTAATGCCTTCAATAATTTCTCGGCTTCATCAGGAGTTATCTTGCCGGATTCCAGTAATTCCAAAATCTTCAACCGACTACGCTCCATCACCTCTGAAGAATGATCTTTATAGTACTTCTTGCCTGCTTTGCTTACCTCTTCTTCTACATCAGCTTTCTTTTTGGAGACAAAACCGCCAATGTTTTCCAGAGTCCTGTTCACCTTTTCCATTGCTACATCTTTATAATGCTCTATATCCTCTCCACTTTCTTCCAGATTGACGCTGATCGTCTCGGTCACCTGGTTTATTGCCCTCTTGATCTTGCTCTCCAAATCTGGTAAATCAAGCTCTATCTTACTCAATTTCTCGCCTACCTTATTTAATTGCTTCTGGATTTTGGGCGCATTCTCCTTCGTGAGATTCTCTAAGCCCGGAAGCAATTTCTCCTTTAATAATATCTCTACCTTGCGAGATATTTTGCCCTCAATATCCTCCTGCTGATGCAAGCTGTCTAAAAGCATTATCGCACCCAGGCTGTTCTCTACGTTAATACCTACCTTGCCCGAACCATTCACCAATGTGAATTCCTTAGCACCTTCACCCTTCTGCTCATAGCTCTTGTCCAGACCCAACACTATCTTGCCCTGACGTGTCTTTGCCCGTATATTGTACTCCAAATCGCCCGGGATGATCAATTGAATCTTGCCGTGCTCATTCACAAAATCAAATTTGCCACTGTCTATTACGCTGAATTCATAGTAAATTGTGGAATTAATTGTCTTTACACTCGCAGAACTAAAACCCGAATTCATGCTCTTAACTGCTCCATTCTTCTGCGTAACTACCAGATCACCTAGGCAATGATTTAGCTTTATACCACCATTGTTGCTGGATACATTAATTTTACCACGACTGTCCTGGATTACTACACCCCCATTTATTTGCGCCAGTTCAAGGTCTCCCGCGTGATCAAGAATAGAAATCCCTCCATTGGTAGAACGAACCTCAAGCCTGCTATTACAAGATACTAGCTTTATGCCACCATTGGTGAGTACATAATCCTGATCAGATTTTATGTTCTCCGCCTTGATAGAACCATTCTTATTACGGCAGCTTATCTCGCTCTGCGTCGGAAGCGTGAGCTGTAAATGAAGTTTGCTCATGATCCCCGATAGCTTCTTCTCTGTCTGAGCTATCTTTAATACATTATCTGCTTCAATAAATTCTACCGTTACGTAATCCTCTATCTGCTCCTCCAACTCTGGTGGACGCCCCAAAGCAAGGGTGATAGCAAGTGACGATTCCTTCTCGTCATTTCCTGATATCTCTAATAACGCATCTCGTAAATCGATCTCGGCTCGAACTCCTGATCCTAATTCTAATCTCATCTCTTTTTCTAATTTCATCTTTTTTACTCCTTTGTAAGCTTATCTATAGCTTCTGATACTGTGATCCTGCCGGATTCAAGCTCTTCTAATACAGAAAAGGATGAACCAGACTTCTGCAACCTCAACCGCCCAGGACACAATATTTTGATCACTTCCTGCAAACGGTTCTTCACCGTTGGATATGATATCCCTAACGCCTTCTCTACTTCTTTGATATTGCCCTGATTACAGATAAATGTTATCACAAACTCCTGCTGAGCAGGACTTAATGCCGCAAATTCACTTATGGAAAACTCACCCTCAATACTCGTGGAACACTCCGGACAGTGATAACGCACTATCTGTAAGCGAGAATTACACACCGGACAGTTCCGTAATCGCTTATTCACTCACTCGCCTCCTTCTATTTTTCTCGTTAATCCCTAATCTAATACAATTCTTTTTGCCAATATTAATATTGTCAAGTAAAAAATTAAAAATCTTAATGTGCTGATTAAATATATCAATTTATTCCTGGAACCGGGAAAGCCTGTACAGCTATAAAAAGAAATAGCCCTCCGTACGAAGGGCTATTTCTGTAACTTCTTTCCGCTAATTTTCTTTCTTAATTTCGCTTGCGATTCAAATCCTCAAGTTCCTTCTTCAATGCACTCAGCTCAAGCCGCAAGGTCACTGCCTGCATAAGATTCTTCACCAGACTGTTTACTTCTATATATTTGATCGGCTTATGCAAAAAGGCACTTGCTCCCAGTTCATAACATTTGCTTATATCTTCGTCTGTTCCGTAACCGGTGATGATTATCACGGCAAAATTGCTCTCAGGGTCTGGCTCAAGCCGCTCCAAAAGCTCCACACCATCAATACCCGGTAACCGCAAATCCAATATCACTACCTGAGGCTTATGGATTTGGAATAACATTAAACCCTCATCGGCATTAAATGAGGAAATTATCTCATATTCCAGATCATTCAATGCCGTCTTGATCTGGACATGAACATCCTCAAGGTCATCAATAATTAAAACTTTATAATCACTCATATTTCCTCACAATCTAAATTATTCCATCAATCCCCCTTTTATTCTCTGTCATTATAATGTCAATAATTAATTCTTCTCCCTGGCATACTCCCAAAATTTTTCTGTTAGTTTGGAATATTGATCTTATGAAGTTATTGGCCTTCACCATTGCAAAGGTCTATCGACCACCCGTAAGTCTTCTTAGTTTGATGAAGGTACCTCAGCCAAAACCTTGCGAATGGTCGAAAGACCTTCGCAATGGTTGACCTTGACAACAATCTTTATCTCACATAATATAAATCATTTAACAATACCAAAAATTAAAAACCAAAGGGATGCCAGATTAGGGATTAGGGATTGGTGATTGGTGATTGGTGAATGGTGAATGGTGAAT
>CAZRXY010000022.1:0-23620 GCA_964604155.1 uncultured Candidatus Cloacimonadota bacterium
TGACCATTAAAATAATAGACATAATCATTTTTTTTAACAAAACCAATTAATGAATTAATCAATCTTATTTCATCAGGAAAAATAGGTAACAACATTTGGGGCATAATTCTATCCTCCTTTTATTTTCTAAAACCAAGTTCTTTTATAAATCATTAAATTGGCAAGAGAAAAAATAAAAACAGAAGATAAATTATTGAAATTTAATATATTACATTTTGGTTGCAATTTATGAAGTCAGGTGTTCTGAATTTAAATTTCGGGGGGTATGCCAGGAGAGAATATCTACTTGACAGTGAATGGTGCTGTAATATATGAAGGCTTCGTATAATATAAAATGTCAGGGGGAGTTATGAAGTGTGCTATAGTATATTGTTCTCATACTGGTTTTACAGCAGAATTAGCTAAAAATATCGGAGAAGTATTAGAAGCAGATTTGATAGAACTAAGAACCAGAGAGCCTTTGATCCCGAATAAGATGACCGTAAAAAACCTGGTTACGGGTGGTTCACAAGTAGTTCTTAAGAAAAAACCAGAACTTGAAAAATATGAATTCAATCAGGAAGAATATGATTTGATTATATTAGGCACACCCGTCTGGGCATGGACATTTGCTCCACCAATGCGCACATTTTTGACAGAACACGATCTGGAAGGCAAAAAGGTGGCACTATTTGCCACTCACCATGGTAAACCTGGTAATACATTGAAAAATATGGCACAGCAATTGCCCAAAGCAAGCATTATAAGCTCACGAGATTTTCTGAATGACTCCGGTAAAAAGGCAAGTTCAAAATCTAATGCCCGTCTCTGGGGTGCCTCACTGCAAAAATGATCTACCCAATTCCACTGTAAGGGCTGCCTAAAGTTTACTTATAATCCATCGCTCAATAAGGATAGAAGCTGCAATATCATCAGATGTGCCCAGATCCACGGAGCCCTCTCTCCACTATATTGAATTATTATGAAAGCCATACACCAGAAAGTAAAGCCTGTAATAAAAAAATCCCCTCCGAAACCGAAGAGGATTTTTTCGCTATATGCTCTTTTTTTGTCAGCTATTTACGATCCAGTTAACCAGCCCTTTTGCCTGAAATATTTCCAGCAGTGCTGGTGGAAGTGGCGGAAAATAAAATTCTTTCCCTGCAACTTTTACCAGTCCTTTTTCCAGATCGACATTAACTTCATCTCCGGCTTTATAAGCATCAACCACTTCCGGCAGAACTATAATGGGTAAGCCCTGGTTGACAGAAGAGCGGAAGAAAATGCGGTTCACAGATTTTACTATTACTGCTTTCACACCGGCATGGGCAAGTCCCACTGCAGGATGCTCACGAGAAGAGCCACAACCAAAGTTTTCGCCTGCTATCATCACGTCATTAGCTTTCACATTTTTTGTGAATTCGGGGTCAAAATCAATGAAGAGATAGGGCATGATAGCCTCAGGCTCTGAGCTCAGCACCTTATAGGTGAGATTGCCGGCAAACATCTGGTCTGTATTCAGATTATCTACATCGGCATAATTCCAGGTATTTTTTATTCTCCTGTTATCGTTCTCAGCAATGGTAATTGTACTGGATTGCGCAGTTTTATAAGGAAATTTGTCACTGGTCTTAAAACCACGCGGGTCTGTGATTGCCCCTTTAAGTGCCGAGTATGCCACAGCAGCAGGAGATGCCAGATAGACGAAGGAATTTTTATTTCCCATGCGCCCCAGGAAATTACGATTTGCAGTTGAAAGTACATTATATCCATCAGCAGGGATACCTTGTCCGGTTCCCAGACAGGGACCGCAGGAGGAGCTTAGAATAACGGCTCCTGCCTTCATTAGTTTAGCTATGATACCTTCCTCCAAAGCTTGAAGATAGATTTCTTTTGAAGCAGGACAAACCAGAAGCTGGAAATGGGCGGGTATTTTCTTCCCATCCAAAATCTGTGCTGCGATATTAAGGTCTTCCAGGCGGCCATTAGTGCAAGTGCCAATGAGTCCCTGATGGATAGGTGTGCCTTCCACTTCGGATAGAGCTTTCACATTATCCACATGATGCGGGCAGGCAACCAGCGGGAAAATATCATTGAGATTGATCTCAATCTCCCGAATATATTCAGCATCTGCATCAGCCCAGACACCATTTTCAATTTTCCGGGTACCATAGAATTCTGCCAGTACTTCATCCGGTGGGAATACTGCATTCTTTGCACCCATCTCTGAAGCAAGGTTTGCCAAAGTCATACGCTGGGCAATAGACAGGGTTTTCACGCCTTCACCATGATACTCGATGGAATTATAATTCGCCCCCGCAGAACCTATCATACCTATTATCCAAAGAGAGATATCCTTGGCATATACGCCCTTATTTAGAGAACCTTTAAGCGTGATTTTGATAGATTCCGGCACCCTGAACCAGGTTTCTCCCCGTTTCCAAAGCCCTGCTGATTCTGTTCTGTCTATGCCGGCAGCCATAGTATTAAAGGCTCCTGCTGTACATACGTGGCTATCCGAACCTACTACTATCATTCCCGGCTTGGCATGATAGCTCATCACCTGGTGACAAATCCCATCGCCCACGTCATGAAATTTCTTGATGCCCTGATCCTTGACGAATTCTCTGATACTCTGATATTGATTAGCCAGTTTATCTGTTGTAGGCGGAGCATTATGATCGAGCACAACCAGTAATTGATCCGGATCAAATACCCTGTCACCACCCATCTTTTTAAAGGTATTGGCGATACTGGCAGTATTATCGTGAGTGAGCACGATTTCCGGTTTTGCAAAAACTATTGCTCCAGTTTTTGCCTTGAATATCTTTTCTACAAAAGTTTTTCCCATGATTTACTCCTTAATTTAACCGAAGATACCACCTTTATGGTAGATTTCCATTTGAACATCTGAGAATGGTTCTGCCTGAATACTGCAATTCCTGGTAATATTGGTAATTTTACCAGACGCAAAATCCACTTTGATAATATCTCCGTCTTTGAGGCGGAGAGGCTCAATATCTGTATAGCTGAGTATCGGAAAGGCTGCATTTATGGCATTCCTTTCGTAGATTGCTCCAAATGATTCTGCGATAATCGCCTGAACGCCCAAGGATTTAAAGCAATCAACCGCCTGCTGCCGGCTGCTGCCTGAGCCAAAATTCTTCTGCACTACCACAATATCGCCAGGTCTCGAGTTTTTGGCAAAATCCTCATAACCCGCTAAATTATCAAATGTGTATTGCCCCATCTCTGCCAGATCGGTAATCGTGAGATAGCGGTTATGGAAAATCATATCGGTATCTATATTATCTTCTTTGATGAACCAGACTCTACCTTCGATAACGGTAGGTTTTTCTGCAGTTTTCACCGCTTTTTTTATGGCTGAAATTCTCTGACTCGTCTCAGGCTTAGTGAAAATTGCCGGCTCAGACGGAATATGATCCTGAGTTGTAATATATCCCGCTACCGCTGAAGCTGCCACGGTTGCCGGCGATGCCAGATAGACGCTGCCTTTGCCCTGCTTGCCCGGAAAATTACGATTCCCGGTAGATATTGTGATCTCGCCAGCACCATTCTGACCTATCTGTCCCGCAGCACAACCGGCACAGCCCGCATTACCTACCAGAGCATCCGCATCTTTAAATATCTTGATCAAACCTTCTGATAGTGCCTGATTCCATACTTCATCTGTAGATGGCACTATCTTGAGCACTACACCCGGAGCTACTTTCCTGCCTCTAAGTATTGAGGCGGCTGCCCGTAGATCATCTATTCTGCCGTTTGTGCAACTGCCAATAAACGCACTGTCTATCTTCACCTTGTCCATATCCTGAACCGGAATAGTATCATGTGGCTTACCCGGCTGAGAAGTACGCGGTGTAAACTTGCCAAAATCAAGCTCAATCTCCCTTTCATATACAGCATCTGCATCAGCTTCCACCAGCTCCAGTTTCCGACCCGACATCTTTTCCGAATAAGACATTATCTCAGAATTGGGTAGGAATAATATGGCTATGCACCCCATCTCCGTTGCCATACTGGATATTGTGATGCGTTCATCAAGCGTGAGTCTGTCTATATCTTCGCCATAAACCTCCACAGAATAACCCAGAAGATTATTTGCTCCAAATTCTGCCAGAAGATTCAAAGCAATGTCCTTGGCAGCTATATTTGCAGGTCGTTTACCCTTGATCGTGAGTTTTACTGATTTAGGTACTTTGAACCAGACTTTTCCATTTGACCACGCTGCCGCAATATCCTGATCGCCCATACCCTGTCCAAAAGCACCAACCGCTCCCAGAATATTAGCATGAGAATCTGTGCTCACCGCTGTCGATCCTGAATAGGCAAGTCCCTCATCAATCAATATATGAGTCCCTATCCCACTATTGATATCATAGACCTTTATCCCGGTTTCACGCGCAAAAATACGGCAAATCTGCTGATTTACTGCGTACTTCTGATCGCTCCCACCCGGATTGCAATCAAATGTAAATATCGTCTTAGACGGATCTGCCAGGCTAAGTCCGTTATCTCGGATATTCTTTACTACATTTGCTCCACCAAAGTCTCGCGCTACTCGGGCATCTATGAAGATATCAACTATATCGCCAGGCTTCACACTTGCCTTATCTGAATGATTAACAAGTATTTTTTCTATTAAAGTTAAACCCATTATAACCTCCTAAACCTGTAATCTGCTTTTAAAGGGGAGGAATGTCATAAAATCAGCATGATGCACGACATAGGCTTCCGTGGTGCGTTTAATCAGGTCTCCTTCTCCGGCATGGGCTGCAATGATATGGCAGACTGCTGCGGGAATCCCGCAAGCTTCGGCTAATGATACTCCGCTAAAGGGGTGACGCAGATACTTGCCATAAGCTCCCTGCACCGCCTTGCCTTTTTCATCAAGCTCATATTCCACCAGCTTCCCCACATCACATAATATTGCCCCCGATATCAAAACATCCATATCAACCGTGAGTTCACCATGATATGATGCATTGATAATCTCAGCAGACTTTCTGGCTATATGAACCACACTTCGCTTATGATCCATAAAAGTAACTTTGAGATCAGGACCACAGAGCAGTGTGAAAGGTATTCGCATCAGGTCTTCCGCCGTTAACACGCTACGTTCTAAGGCAAGTTCCCACGTTTTCTCCGTCTGCTGACGCAGTTTTTCATCTTTTATCCATTCCAGCTCGGGCCATAATTCCTTGACTGTCATTTTTCCTCCATTTTTTTACAGGGCTTTAATGATAGCATCAGTCATCTGCTGAGTGCTGGCTGCGCCCTTTTCTATCACGTCCGGCTTGCCACTCATCTTTAACATATCATAAGTGCGAACCTTGCCTTCTTCCACTACTTTGCTGATAGCAGCTCTGATTTTTGCCGATTTATCTGTCTCTCCTATATGATCCAGCATCATACAGGCGCTCAGGATCATGGCAATAGGTGACACGATAGATACTTCGTAATCTGCGTACTTTGGTGCAGAACCGTGAGTAGGCTCAAAAATCGCCACTTTCTCACCAATATTGGCACTGCAGGCAAATCCCAGTCCACCGGTTAGCCCGGCAAAACCGTCTGAAACTATATCACCAAACATATTGCCGGCTATGATCACACCATAAGTTTCCGGATTCTTTGTGAGCCACATCATCTGTGCATCAATATTTGTGTAATCAAACCAGATTTCCGAATATTCTTTGCTAAGCTCTCGGCAAATTGCCAGCATCATCCCTGATGTCTCACGAATCACATTCGGTTTCTCGCAAAGCGTTACTCGCTTATAACCAAATTTCCTGGCATATTCAAAGGCAGCCCGGCATATCCGTTCTGAGTATTTACGCGTAAATATCCTCGTGCTCACTGCCAGATCCTTCTTTTCTGCCCAACCAAAATTCTTGGAAAATTTGGGATGCGTCATTAAAGCATCGTAAACCTGATCCGGGGGATCCGTCCATTCCACACCGCCATAAAGCCCTTCCGTATTCTGACGGAAGATCACTACGTCCACCTCAGGCTCTTCAATGGTATTTCCAAATCCCCTGCGTATAAAATTGAGCGGATTGCCCTGGAAGGTTATGCAGGGTCGCTGGCAGATATCCAGTGTGAAATGCTGACGCAATCCCACGATAGGACTGTAATAAACATGTCCCTTATCCTGTAAATCACTGCATAATTCTTTGGCTGCTTCCGATTTGGGCTTTGATGTGATTGCCCCAAAAAGACTGATACCATGCTCCTCCAATAAATCCAAAGTCCTCTTTGGTAATGGATCACCTTCATTACACCAAAAATCCCAGCCAATATCGGCATGAACATATTCTGCCTCAAATCCTACTGCATCCAGCACTCTTATTGCTTCGGGTAATACTGTCTTGCCAATGCCATCTCCAGGCATTGTAACTACTGTTCTTTTTGCCATCGCTTCCTCCAACCTTATTATTTTGTTTTTACTTTTCTTACGCTGTCTATTACGGTTCCATCAACCCACTTGATTATTGCCACAATGTCATCCTCAAGCTCAGGTTTTGATGGCTTGCCGCAGATAGCTTCTGCTTCTGCCTTCAATTGCTCTATCGTCTTAAAAGGCAATCCACTGTTTCTGGTCTTTTCTATCAAATCCTTACGGTTAGGATTTATCGCTATGCCACGCTCCGTGACAATTACATCTATCATGCTGCCAGGTCCCACTACAGTGGTCACCTCATCCAGGATAACGGGCATTCTATTTCGGAATAACGGGATAGGAAGTATGGTGCACTTGGCAAACAGGCAATTCTGCCAGCCACCTATGCCGTGCAGCAAATAGCCATCCGAATGCGTTACCACATTACCATTAAAATTCACATCCACTTCGGTAGCTCCCAGAACTATCACATCCATCATTGATACATGAAATCCCTTGGAATGATAATTATAGATATGAAATACAGAGATATCCTGATGGTTGGGGTTTTCTCGCATCGAACGGATGGCATCAAGATCAAAACTCTGACCATCCAGAAGGTATTCCAATTGCCCATCCTCCAGCATCTTCACACTGTATTCTGTGCTGCCGCCTATCGCCCAGCGCGCTTTCCAGCCACGCTTCTGCAATAATTGATTGAAAAAATTGCTCACTGCCAGAGATGTTCCACCAGCACCCGCCTGAAAACAAAATCCATCATAGATCAATCCCGCTGCATCACAGAATCTCGCAGTGAGCTCTGCTAATAGCAATCTGTCCGGACTTTTCGTGATCTGAAGCGTCCCCGATACTATTTTTTCGGGCATCCCTATCTTTTCTACCTGAACCACGTAATCCACATAATTACCATGAATCTGCATCGGTATGCAGGGAAAAGGCACCAGATTATCTGTTACTACTATCGATTTGTGGGCATACAATTCATCCGCTAAGGCAAAACCTAAGCATCCACACGCAGAAGGTCCATGCAAACCATTGCAATTTCCAAAAGGATCCGCCGTCGGCGCTGCTATCACTGCAATATCTATCACTATCTCACCATCTTCTATTGCCTGATATCTGCCGCCGTGAGAACGCAATATTGCCGTCCCACGCATTTTGCCCTCTGAACAATATTTGCCCAAAGGTCCATTCATACTGCCCTCTATGTGGTGAACTGTGCCATCTTCCATATACTTGATTATTTCGGAATGACAGGGAAATGAAGCCGAGGGCAGCCAGACCAGGTCCTTTATGCCCATCTCACTCGCTATACGGAATATTTCATTTGCCACCAAATCCCCGTCTCGCAGGTGATGATGCGTGCTTATCACCATGCCATCCCTTAATCCCGCTGACTGTAATGCCTCCTTTAGAGAAGGAACTACCTTATTGCCATCTGCCGGATAATCATCCGCACATACTATGGGAGGACCATATCTGTGACCCTTGGGTCTATGTTTACCATTACCCATATAGGGCACTTGCTCTTTGCCATTCACTTCTGTGGGTACCAGGCGTCCTACTACATTTTTAACCAGTTCTGCTGCCATTTTTAGTCCTCCTTAAGAAATTCAGCACGCCAGTCTGCGTCTATTTTATTGAGCTCTATCGCCAGACTTATCGTTTTCTGAGCCCGTTTTACTACCGGCGGATCTATCATTTTTGAGCCCAAAGCTACTACGCCCAAGCCCTGCTCTTCAGCTATGATAAAGGCATTAACTATCTGCTTTGCCTTGTCTATTTCCGCTGCATCGGGAGCAAAATTCTCATGGATCACGGCAATCTGACGCGGATGAATACAGCCCATACCCTCAAACCCCAATTGCTTGGAAGATTGCACATTAACCGCTAAAGCCTCCATATCGGATACGTCACTAAACACGCTGTCTATCGGCTGAATACCCGTTGCCCTGGCGGCATTAACTACCTGGCATCTCGCAAAATAACTCTCTTTGCCTTCAGCACTACGCTGCGTGCCTAGATCTGCCGTATAATCTTCCAATCCGATAGCCATGCCCACTATATACGGCGAACAGGCAGCTATCTCATAAGATTTGATCACTCCCAAAGCACTTTCAATAATCGGCATCACCCAGATATCATGCTTTATATTATATTTCTTCTTTTTCTCTCCGATAACTTCTTCCAGAACCTCTATCTGCTCCGGATCCTCGCATTTGGGCACCAGTATCAGATTCACATTATGAGGAAGTATAAAATCCAGATCATCAAGCCCCTGAGGAATCTGATTTATGCGAACCATCCGCTCTGCTCCATAAAAATTGCAGGCTCGTAATGTGTTCCGTACCAGATATCGGGCTTCGTGCTTCCTCGCAGGTGCCACCGAATCTTCCAGGTCAAGAATTATCCCGTCTGGATTATGCAAACCAGCATTTATCGCCAGCTTAGGCGTGTTGCCAGGAAGATAAAGACGGCTGCGCCGGTGCTTGTCTTTGCTGGTGGCATAGATATTTTCAGGCAGCATCTCGGGCAGATACTGCCTGTCTGTATCAATTAGTTTAGAGATCGCCGCCTCCAGCCTCGCTTGAATTATGTAATTCAATGCCCCGCTGTCCTCTACTGTAAGTTTACAGTTCTTTATATGAAAATAATCTAAAACTCTACGGCATTCTGCTCTGATATCATCACCGTAAAGCACCTCAACTTTGCTATTGAGGTCAATCTCTATCCCCCCGGAATCCGTTAATTCCAGAGTGATAAAACAATCACTGCGTACTCCATTACCAGTGTTGCCGGCAGTTGCTGTTCCTTTCACAACTTACCTCCTTTATCTGTTTAAAAATTTTTCCAAGTAATCATAACCCGGCTCAAGTTTACCCTGATGGGCAAGGCAGGCAGGCTTAATCTCTTCCGGTAAAGCAGATAGTGCTATTGGCTGAGAATAATCATTATCAAGCATAGCTTTGGTGAACGGCATTAGGGCATCACTAAAGAAATCTGATGCCTCTTTGGAAAATTCACAGGGCAGATTGTCTATCGCACACACCGCAAAGCCCCCGCCTTTAAAGCCATCTGTTATCTTATCTGTAGCAGGATTATAGATAAATACAGGATTATCTGGCATTGTTACCTTATGCGTGGCTTGCACAGAACCATCTATATCGCACGTGATATCCCCAATCATGACCAATTTTGACTGCCCTTCTTTTTGCATCCTGCCAAGTTCTTCGTTTTTTAAAAATACCGGGTAGCCCGGTGCCCAATAAATTGCACTCATATACATGCTGCAAAATGGCAGATATTCTTCCATTTTAGATTTATATTCTTTCCCATGCACAAAGTAATCTCTCAGATCAAACGGTGCTCCATCCTTTCTCTCCACCAGATGCTTTTCTTTGAATACAGAAAGATACAGAGTATCTGACCTGTGACTAACCTCAAGCTCTGCCAAAGAATCAGGCTCTACCATTTCCACCGGAAATGATGATAATATCTCCTGACAACCAATAGATACATTGCCATATCCCAAAAGACAGATGTTAAAGGGGCATATCTCCGCCGGCAAACCATCTTCACTGATCTCTTTGCCTATCTCCTTAAGCTCTCTCAGACACTGTGTGAGTGATTCATACTGATAACTCTGCCTCACTTTTAGAAAAGGTGTTTCCATACCATATTCCTGAAAATATCGCTGCCCTGCTGCCCATAAGGCATCCACCATCCCCGCATTACCGGCAAATTTACCAAAAAATACCAGACGCCGACCCCCTCCGTCTATGATCCTCTCATAATCCATCAACGTGCTGCGAGTATCCAGAAAATGCTGCAGTAAAGGCATATTATAATCCTGACCCTTAATAGTATGCGAGAAAAAAAGATGCGGCTTGCCCGGGATTACGCTTTTAAGTGGAATTTCTTTCACTCCCATTATGAGATCACAATTGCTGAGATCATCATTTAAGTCTGCCCCGACAGCAGCATATTCATCATTTTTATAAATCCTGATATCCGAAGGCTGGATCGTTACCAGATATCCCAAATCCACCAACTCTTTTACTGCCGCAGGATTCAAAGGTACTCGCCGCTCCCATTGATTTTTGGTCTCCTTGATTATGCCAAGTCTTTTCATCATAACCCCTTTATATTTTCATTTTAATTGTCTATTTGCAAAAATAACCTCTGCCTGAACAAAGGTCATTACCGATTTCTTAATGATCAAAAAAAACCACACCAGGCTTCTCACTATATATAATATAGCCGATACCTGATTTATCAAAGCCCTTTTATTTAAGTTCTGATTTAGTTAGTCAAGAAATATCATACAAAACCCCCCTTTTTATTATTCCTTGCTGGTATTATTTATTGTAGAAGGTTTTTAGGAGCGGGATCAGATTACTGGGAACCAGGCTGTGGAGGGGGAGATTATTTATAATATTGAACCTGATTTGTGAGGATGAGATATCAATGGGAATGTTATTAATCAATTGGCAGGATGATAATTGCTCGATAACAGGGTGGTGATTCTGATAATATATGCGGTTAAAGATCAGGAAATTCAGATTTTTTTTGAGCCACTCGAAATCGTGCCACTGATCAATCTCCGGAACAATATCTGAGCCTATCAAGAAATAAAATTCATTTTCCGGAAATTTATGGAAGAGAAATTTCATGAGCTGCGAAGTGTATCCAGGAGAAGGAAGATTTTTTTCATAATCGCAGGCAAGGTAATTTTTGTGCCCCCTAAGAGCCAGCTTGATGAGCAGTAGTCTGGATTTAAAATCTAAAGTGAATTTTTTATGCTGATAAGGATGGGCAAATGAGGGAACAAACCAAATCTGATCTACGGCTTGAGCCTTAAGGGCAGCATCAGCAATATGCAGATGCCCATAGTGGATGGGATCAAAAGAGCCCCCAAGAACCCCAATTTTCATTTTTTAATCTCTTTCTCAAGCTTGTCCTTTTTTTGGGAGATTTTTGCAGTTTCCCTGGCATCGGGATATTTATTACTAAGCTGTGTGAACATAATTTCCGTATTTGTCAGGTCTTTACGATAGATATAGATCAAAGCAGAATAATAGAGAGATTGCAGGTCAAGCTCATTAAGGTTATCAAGCTCGATAATATCATTGAAATAAAGCAAAGCTGCCGGGTAGTCCGACATTTTAAAATAAGCATAGCCATTATAAAATCTCTTTTCCAAGAGTTTATACCTCGCTTTTTCTATATATTCCAAAGCTTCTTTTTTCTTTTCGTGGAAGGGAAATTTATCCAGATAATCACTAAAAGCATCTATAGCAGAAAAGGTTTCTGTCTGATCATAATGAGCAGCAGCAGAAAGCTCAT
The DNA here is from genome assembly GCA_964604155.1 of uncultured Candidatus Cloacimonadota bacterium. Classification (GTDB taxonomy): domain Bacteria; phylum Cloacimonadota; class Cloacimonadia; order Cloacimonadales; family TCS61; genus Stygibacter. The sequence goes on from CAZRXY010000022.1 coordinate 11,747, forward strand.
AGTAGCAAACTCCTATCTGGAAAAATGCTTCTGCAACCTTGGGATCTCCGCTGAATCTGCGTATAAATTCCTGATACTCGAACCGGGCATCGATAAATTCGCGACGCTGAAAATAGCAATCAGCTAATCTGAATTGAGATTCAGCCAGAAAGGCAGAACTGCTTTCATTTACAATTTTTTTGTAATAGGGGATAGCTTTTTTATACTTGCCGCTGTAAAAATATTCATCTGCAATTCTTTTTGCCTCGCTGTGGCTCAAATTCTGCAGAGTATTTGTCGATGAACATCCTGAAAACAGGAATAAAGCGGTAAGGAAGATAAGCAATGATATCTTTTTTAACATATAAATCTCCAAATATGATAAAGCAGGGAGTGTTCCCCCCCTGCCGAAAATCTTAACCTTTTAATAAAAACACCTTATAGGCTTTATAGGCTGAATACACATCAGCCTTACTGGTAAGCTCATATAAAGAATGCATACCAAGAACGCCGGGACCACAATCAATCACTTCTGCCCCATATTCTGCCATAAATTTGGCTATAGTGCCGCCACCACCCTCATCCACTTTGCCTAGTTCGCCGGATTGCCAGCAGACTTCGCCATCGTTCAAAATGTGGAAAAGGTGCGCATTAAATTCCGCATTTGCATCATTTGAGCCGCTTTTACCCCCTACACCGGTAAATTTTGCTATCCCCACTCCACAGCCAAGATGCACAGCATTTTGCTTTTCATGAACAGAAGGGAAATTTGGATTAATCGCTGCATTCACATCAGCAGAGATTACCTGACTGTTCATCAAAGTTTTTCGCAGTGTTACGCTGTCATTTTTTTCACCACAGGCAGCCAGCAGATCAGCAATGAAATCGATAATAAAGGCAGATTTGGCTCCAGAATTACCCTCAGAACCTATCTCTTCTTTATCTGCAAGAAAAACTACTGCCGTCTTATCGATGGCATCATTAGAAATATCCATCACCGCCCGCATGGAAGTGAAAGCACACACACGGTCATCCTGACCATAGGCAAGCACCATGCTTCTATCTATTCCAGCATCTCGTGCTTTGCCAGCAGGTACAATTTCCAGCTCTGCACTCAGCAGATCCTCTTCTTTGATACCGTATTTTTCGTGAAGTATAATTAGGGCATTAAGCTTCACGGCTTCTTTGATATCAATATCATCAGGGTCTGCGTAGGGTATGGAATTAAAGACAATATTCATGTGTTCTGCCTTGATAGCAGAACCAATTTTCTCTTCGTATTGAATTTTGCGAGCAAGATGCGGTAAAAGGTCTGGCATCACAAATACCGGATCATCATCATTCTCCCCAATAGAGATATTGATGGTCTTGCGGTCACGCATTATAATAACGCCGTGTATTGCAAGTGGTGTGGACATCCACTGGTATTTCTTTATACCACCATAATAGTGGGTTTTTACAATGCCCAAACCACTGGCAGTATCTTCCGCTAAGGGAGATTGCTTAAAATCTACTCTGGGGGCATCAATATGAGAGACAATGAGATTGACTCCGGCACTAACCGGCAGTGAACCCTTTTGAGCCACAGCCAGATTTTTATTGCGGGCTGTGCGAAAGAATTTTGTCCCGACAGCTTCATCTTTTAACTCGCTGTAACCTTCTTCTTTCAGAATTTCCTGGTAAAAAAGCGTGCACTCGCGTTCAGTCTTGCATTTATCCAGGAAAAGCTTATAATCATCTGCCAAAACAAAAGCAGCACCCTTTTCGCCGGAGAAATCCTGCCAGAAATTCTTTCTGGCATAAGCGAGATTTTTTCTTAGTTCTTGCGTAGTCTTCATAAATCCTCTATATATTTCTTTTATTCGATCGATAGTATCTCGTATCTAAATTCCCCAATTGGGGCAATCACAGTCACCAGATCACCAATTTTCTTTCCTATAATTGCCTTGCCGCGAGGAGATAGAATAGAAGTCCTCTCATACTTGTCTTCGCTCTTAAAGATTTCATCCACACCTACAAGTTGCAGATAAATCTCTTCGCCGGTATCCAGACATTTAATGTGCACTCGAGCACCAAACCGGGCAGCGTCTTTGGAGAGCTTTGCAGGGTCAAGCACCTGCAATTGTGAGATTCTCGTTTTCAATCTATTGTACTCATTTTCAATAGCTCTCTGCTTTTCGCGAGCAGCATGATATTCGGCATTTTCACTGAGATCACCCATTTCCCGCGCTTCCACAACCTGCTTGATCACGCCGGCTCTTTCATCAATAAGCTGTTTCATCTTTTGATGCAAACGCTGCATACCCTCTTTTGTGATATATTCAAACATTAGGTTTCCCTCTTCCTATTGGCAATTTTTAGCCCGTGCACACCAAATTTTTTTAGCTTCACATTTCCACTCTGAGACCAGTGAGAAACAGCATTAAAGATATTATCGTGGTAATCCATGATAGCTGAAGTGAGAATCTCAGCAAAAATGGGTTCTCTGGTATTCTTATAACGCCCGTAAATCTCAAAATAGAATTCAGGATTGATCTTATAAATGGCTTTGAGCACAGCAATATTAAGCTTGATAACTTGTTCACCGGCATAGAGCCAGCCAGATTCAAGCTGGTGGAAGATATCAGGGATGTTCTGTGGATGCGATTGCATGATCCGGGTAATAATTTTCTGTATGGCAAACGTGAGACTGGGGTGATCATTTTTTGCCCACTTTATTAGAGTTTTCTGATACTTCTCCGGGTTTTCTTTTAGTAAAGGCGATAACGCCTTATCGACAATAAGTGTGGCAATTTTGGTATCTTTCAGATTAAATAGCTTTTTCTCGAGATACGGGAAAAAGAAATCTGGAGATTTCTTGAGCGCTCGCGTCATGATATAGGCAAATATAATCTTGCCGTTTTCACCTTTATGAAGAAAGATATAATCACAAAAAGCAACGTATTCTTCGGGTTGGTGGGCGATTCGGGAAGCAATCAGTTTTCCTACAAAAGATATCACTTCATAAGGAACCTTGTTGTTCACCCTCAGGGGATAAGCATTATAGATAATTTCTATATCATAAAAACCTCCGGGGATTTTATTTCTAAAGAAATCTTCCGAATCTCTGCGCAACCGCTCTTTCCAGTCCATTGATATCATATTCTACTCCTTTTGCTGGGCAAAGCGCCTAATTTATAACAGCAATTTTTCCCCGCTGCCTGCTTTCACCTATCTGCATTATAAAAAAATACAAACCAGATGACACCTTGAAACCAGAATTATTCTTCCCATTCCAGGAATAATAATTCTCCAGTACAGTGCGTGGTGCAAAACTGGCATTAAATACCAGGGCTCCAGTTAAATCATAAATCCATAAATCCCCTTCTTTTTCGAGAGGAAGAGATGCGAATCTAAACTCCTCATACTTTCCCGTCTCAAAGGGATTCGGATATGCTACCATATTTTTAAGTGTACTATCTGTCAAGATGAAATATGTTTTATTCCCCAGGTTGTTGATAGTATTCCCAGCCAAATCAGATATATTGCTTATTCTAAGGTAGTATGGCTGATTGCTTGATTTTATTTCATCTTTTAGGTAAATGAGCAGATGATCATCAAATGTATCTATATATTCTATAAAATTATCCGGGTCCACCAGCGGAGTATCAAGGTGGAAATCAGTCAGGCTTTGTGGTATACTGGTATCTATTTTTTCATTAAACCAAACAGCAACAGTATTCCTATCTACTACATCTGACCTGATAATGCAGGGAGGTGATGTATCTGGCTGCCATTCAAAGGCAATATCTATCTCACCAAGCAAAATGCCGGCTTGAGATTCCAAACCGCTTATACTAATGCAGTAATCCTCGTTTTGGGGTATAGCCTCAGAAAAGGTGAGCAATAGTCCCTTTTTTTGATCAGTGGAATTGACAGAACCCGGTCTCCCCACATTATTGTTCACCAGAAAATGTCCTGTATTGAGAGCAGAATTTGCCAGCGTCTGATCGAAGATAATTTTAAGGTTCCAAGGCGATGACATGATGATATCCTGTGCCAGAACGGGCGGCGCTGCCGGCGTGGTAGATTGCCAGAATGAGGGAATACTTTCTGCTGTAGCATAAGAATCATTGTAGGCAGTGATCCTGTAATTATAGGTAGTGCAGCATAAAAGACCTTCATCAAGTAAACCGCACTCAGAGGTCTCCGCAATAAGAAGCTCTTCACCTTCAAGCTGGGTTGCCTGTTTTCTATAAACAAAGTATAATTGCGCATCATTATTTATCAGCCAGGAGAGTTGAACAGAATTTTGGTCTTTCGCCTTCACGCTAAATCCCTGAACCGGAGGTGGTCCTGAGAAGTCCACCAGCGGCTTTATGGAATTAAATTTTTTTTCACCAGAAAGAGCAGAATTTGCCAGTATCCTGCCGGAATAGGAATCAAAAGCGGGAACCGCAGCAATCGTATTTGGATAGTCCTGCTGAGAACTCCCCATCCAGATGGGCATATAGCTATCCGCTATGCCATCGCCATCTGTATCTAAATAATCTATGATATATATATAGGGATCAAGGGCAAAGATAAGCTCCTCCGTGCCATCACCATTCAGATCACAGGAAGTGATAGAGTTATTCTCCTGATACTCATCAAAATAAAGAGTGTCTGTGGCAGCATATAGATCATCGCCGAAGCTGGAAAAAAAGACAAAGCAGGAATAAGTTTTAGCAGCGTTTTTAGAATCATAATTCCAGGCACCCACACAAAACTCCGAATTCTGTGATGTGCGAAAATTTCCCTTAACGATGTAATTTGCATTCCGGACTGGCATCCTGTAAGTCCAATTTTGTGCAAAGGGCTCATCCATAGCATTTTGCTCATAAATAATCACATCTCCATCATTATCAGCAGCTATTATCTCCATAAATCCATCTCCATCTAAATCTAAGCATTCTACGCGGTTCAGGAATTCATTTCTTGAGTATGTTTCTGTCTGATTATAGATAATATGCTGCGTCTGCCAGGAATTCCCAAATTTTTTATGCAAGCCCATTACACGATAAGTTATATTGCCAATAGTGACGTTCTGAATAAGTGCCAGATCATCTATCCCATCACCATTATAATCAATAAATGAACCGCCGTAGCTATTATTAAGAGACCATACTTTTTGGGCCTGATATTGATTTACTTCATAAACAGTAGCGGTATTCGCCTCCACTCCCACGATCTCAAAATAGCCCAAGCTGTGATTCCCACTACTATGCAGCCAGAAATTATCGGCAAAACCACTGATTGTACTTCTTAGGGTAAAAGTGCTGCCGTCATCTTCCCAGAGCGAAAAGGTCCTGTTCAGCTCTTCATCAAGCTGCATAGCTATGATATCATTGCAGAGATCGTCTGCATCATAGGTTACTGCCTTCGGGATACAAATCATGGGGTCATCCAGTATCTCATGCTGCCAATTGCTGTAATCAACGCAATATCTTTGGACTTCAAGAATTTCTGGCAGATTATCTTCAGAAAAAAGCCCGCAGATATTCGTCGCCGTAATTAATGCCGAATATGCTCCAGGCTCTATCAGGTCTGGCAAACGCAAATATTGAAGACTATCCATATCACTGGAAAAAAGTGAAATTCCGTTTGTATCATTATTTTGCAGCACTACCTCTACATCAACAGGTTCATTATATTTCAGCCTAAGATAATTAACCAGATTTTCTCCATCATATCTGGTTTGGATGAGAACATCTTCCTGTTGCAGGATGGGTGGAGTCTGATCCAGATATATATTAAAAATATAATTATAGTGCTGGTTTGAAAGAGTTACAAGCTCAATTTTCACAAGGCATTCACCATCAGAAGAAGGGATATCAAACCAGGAGATTTGATCATTTATAACAGGCTCATAATACCAGTTTGGTGAATTCTGGTGAGGGTATTCCACGGTATACCAGTCCAGATTCGAAGGATCACTTTTTCTGGAAAACATCACGGAATATCTATTAAAATCCGGCGACATAACGGAACCAAAAATAGCTGTACTTGAGCTGATGCCCTGGTTATCACGGGGATAAAGGATATCTATCACAGGGGTCTCAGGAGTTCGCAACAAGGCATGAACATCTAAAAGCCCATTTCCATAATAGATGTCCTTCCCAAGATCTCCCAGATCAATAGCTGATAATGCCAGCCTCGCACGGATTTCCTGGAAACTTAAATCAGGCTGGCGAGATAGCAGTAAAGCGATGGCTCCAGCTACATAAGGTGCACTCATGGAAGTCCCACTCATCCTCTCATACAAAGTGCCCTGGACGTCAAAACAGCTCATCACGTTCACTCCGGGAGCCATAATATCAAGAAATTCACCGAAACTGGATTGCCAGAACCTATTGCCTTGTGCATCCACGGCACCCACAGAAATTGTGTGGGAAAGTCTGGCAGGATACATAAGACCACTGGAAGCGGTATTACCGGCAGAAACTACCACAACGCTGCCCAGGTTATAGGCATATTCGCAGGCATCGGCAATTATTGGCGAATATACATTGTCACCCCAGGAAAGATTGATCACATCTGCGCCCATATCAGCGGCATAGATAATTCCCGCAGCGGCATCATCATCCTGAAGCACGCCAGATAAACCATCCGCAGTTTTGAACCCCGCACGAATTGTGAGAATATTCACTTCCCAGCAAATGCCGGCAATCCCTTGGGCATTATTTGCAGTAGCACCAATAATGCCAGCCACGTGCGTGCCATGATTGTATTCATCTTCCGGATCATTATCCTGTTCCAGATAGTCGCCGGAGGCAATATTAGCAAGCTCAGGAGCATCAGTGAAATCCCAGCCCCAGAGATCATCTATATAGCCATTGCCATCATCATCCACTCCATTTATCAATGGAGAATCAGCATGGAGTACATCAAGGTGCAAAATCTCTCCATCATTATCCAGATCGAGGTCATTAGCTATAAAATAAGCCATAATTTCCTGATTGGTTACATAATTATCGCCGTCTGCGTCTAAATTGTGAAAGATATCCACAGGTATTTCATTTTGATTGATAAAGATATTATTCTGTAGGTCTGGATGATCAAAATGCGTGCCGGAATCCACTACCGCCACGAGGATATCTCTTCTGCCGGTAGTGAGAATCCAGGCAGAAGGAAGATTAACCAGGTCATAGAATTGCCCATAAAGCAAGGGATCATCGGGATAAACCAAAAAATCATTCAGATAATTGGGCTGAATATATTCCACACCCTGAAAATTAAGATCACCCGGATTATTCCAATCTATAGGTTCATTCAGGCGAGCAACAAAAAAATTATTACTACTACCTGAAATAATGGGCTTGATATCTCTGATACCGCGTTCTGCCAGAAAGCTATCCAGGCTAGAAAGACCCAGACCATTTCGCTCAATTTGCCTGGGTTCAGAGGTTTTTATAATCACCTCATTAGGCGTGAAATTCTGAGCATATAGCAGAAATGGTATTACTGCCAGCAGTAGTACAAATCTTCTCATCTTTATTTAATTTCAGAGCCGGCAGCTAATCCCCAGCAAATGCACATCATCCAGTCCTTCGCTGATTGGATTATAAGAGTAATCGATCATAAAACGATCCACCCGAACGCCAAATCCACCGCTTATGCCCTCCAGATCACTGCCCAGCTTATATCCGGCTCTCAGGTAGAAATTCTCATAGATATTTACTTCAGCACCAAAGGCAGCCTTCAGGTTATCATTGTCTATTTCTTTTATGAGTTTCATCTCCGCTGTTATTGGGTTATAGCTCGGTAAAAATATTTTACTGATGCTTAGATCAAAAGTTATGGGCAATTCAATATTTTGGGCATCCATATTCGAAGTGAACCCAAGATTTTTTGCCGTTGCCATCAGGTTAAGGTTTTTTAATGGAGTAAGATAGATATATCCTAAGTCAAATGAAATGCCAGTACTCGAAGAATCGTCAATTTTTTCGTAAAGCCCATTGATGTTTGTGCCCAGATAATGAGCAGATGCAAGCCTCACACCCATATTAAATGATACACTGAAATCCATGGGGTGATATTCACCAATGATCTCGCCGGTCTCATCGCGGTTATCAATTTTGCCGTAATCCAGGTATCGCATCGCAATCCCTATACTGGTATTGCCGCTGTTATTATGGTAGCCAATACTGCTCATTGAAGTATCAAAAAGCCAGAAATTCTGGCTGAAACTGATATTTTTACCATTCTGCCTCAAGGGCGCCGCAGCATTGTCTAAAAAATTATAGCCCGAAACTGAATTTATAGACCCGTTACCGCCCTGAGCAGCGGTTACGGGATCTACCAAAATCCTGAGCATCTGAAAACCCTTGCTGCCATCAACTTCTGCCAGCAGGGCACTAACTGATACCAGCAGTAGTATTATTAAAATGATTCTATTCATTTGTCCTCCGCTTATTTTTCAATACCAAATTTTATTACTATGCTCTCATTATCTGCCTGCAAATGCGCAATATAAACGCCACTTGCCAAAGAAGCTGTTTCCAGCAGCCAAACCCCCGGATTATAGGCAGTAACCTGCATTTCACCCGTTCTAAGACGATTCCCAGCGATATCATAAATATTAATCTTCACAATTTCACTTCGCGACAGCATCGCTCTCACACCAATAGCATTTTCTACTATATTACCATTTATAATAACTGAATTGAAAATTGTACTGTAGGGGTTGGGATAGATATATGTTTCATTTTTCACAAAGAGCTTCGTGGTTTGAAATACATTATCACCCCCATCGTGCCGAATATATCCCGTTCTTTGTAAATTGCCGTATTTTACAGGCAGATCATTATCACTAAAAGTAAAACCCGTATCTCTGAATATTCTGCCGTTATCGGCTGGTAGATAGATCACGCTGTTGTGAATAATGGGGAACAATCTGCTGCGCTTCCCATAGGTAACCGGATAATATCTGAGCATGTCGAAATTATTGCTATTTATGTTTTCCCAGATGGCAAACCTGTTCTGACTCATCATCCCCAGCACCTCCAATGTGCCGTCTCCATCCAGGTCAATGGGTACCACTCCGGCACAAATATCTGTGTCTGCAGATGAAGTGAGACCGATAGCCGGCTTGATCACAGTACCTTCATCATCTATTGCCGCAAATCCGTATTCTCCTCCAAATATAAGCTCTATATTGCCATTATTATCCAAATCACCATAGCTGGGATAAGAATTGCAGATATAGGGTAAATCAATTATCTTATCCAGTTCAAAGCCCGCTTGCACTTCTTTGAGTATCACTATCACGCTGTCTGCAGCAGTATAATATATCTTCCTGTCTCCATTTTCGCTCTGCCGTGCCATAGCAGCATATTCAAGATCATATTCAGCAGTAAAAATTGCAATCGCCTCAGCCAATATAGTATCAGGATGAATTTTCCATAACACGTGTTCGCCATAAATCAAGGTAGTGATATATACAAATTCATCATAGATAAGGTTACAGGTAATATTTGGGCCACTGAATTGAAAACCTGCAGGTGTCAGATCATTATTATAAAAAAATAATTCGAATTTCCCCTCCTCTGATTCTATGAGGTCATTAAGGGCAAAAACGATCATTTCATCGCCATCGCCATAATCACTTATCACCAGTGGCGGGGCTGCCCAGGAATAATTTGGGAATATTAGCTGGGCACTCGTATCCAGCTCTTTATCCAATAAATGGAGCGAGGCAATACTACCAGTCTGGGCTGGGATCAGTATCTTCTTAGTTACAGGCAGCCACGCCCAGCAATAAGGTATTGTGTCACGCAATATTTGCTGATCTTTCACCAGAATATCATCTTCCCACATAATCAATCGTGCATCCGGCATAGGGTAAAACAACCTTTCTACACCATCCCCAAAATCCAGAAAGGCAGCCGGAAGATCGTTTGTTCCGCTGTATCCCGCATCGAGAGACCACTCAAAGGCAACCGAGAAGGTCATTACATCCTGCGCAGGACTGATATCAAATATCTCTAACTGGATGCCGCCATAATAACTTTCTGCTGTAGGAAACCAAGGTAAATCGTTATGCTCCGCATAACCAAAATAATCGTTATTACCAAGGCGGTAAGTACAATTTTTATCCCCGTAAAAACCGTAAAGATCAAGCCCCTGATTGCCATCAGCTTCTTCAAGATCGATAGCTTTATGCTCCTCTACCCCATTGGGTACATTGATCTCTTCAGCGAGATCAAATTTTTCCCGCATCACAATCTCATCCACGTGCCAAATGCAAATGCCCGAACCATCCTGATCAAGGGCATCACCTTCACCATATCCAGGCAGATAAAAATCCCACTCGCAGCCAGCATAAGTATTATTCATAAAATCAAAATAGGGCTGACCTGCATAGGAATGCCCCTCAGGATAATACTGCTGATTTTCTACGATCTCAAACGTGAAAGTTGCAAGCGTATCGCCATTACTATTCACAAAAATACTGCCATCGGGATTCTGTCTGCGGTTCTCCAGCAAAAAATATTCGTCCTCATTGATTTCTACTTTATAAATTGTAGGAATAAAAGAACCTGCATTCATAGGATAGGTAAGCTGGAGGTCTTCCTGTTCTGCATTTATTGTAAGGCACTCTTCCCAACCCAGATAGATGCGGCACCAGGCTATAGGTAAAGGCGGCACATATCCGGCAGCGTTCCATAATCCTGTGCCCATCACACCATAATTGCCAATTCCGGCAGATTTGCCGTTTGATGACTGGTTATCATAGAGAATAGGTAAACCGATTTGTCTGCCAAATTCATGACATAGCACTCCCAGAATGCCAAAAACAGGATCATTAGGCTGGATATCTGGCTGACGCTCTGTCTCAGGTACTATGATAAATTCCTTTAATACAGTATCATCGTATATCAGTCCCGGAAAATCATCGTTTTCCGGATCAAGACCTGCCTGAAGTGTCTTCCTGCTCACAAAGGTCGTCCAGATATTATCTGTGTTCAAACCGCTGATATCAGCTTCCTGACCCGCTCCCGCATGAAAGATGATAAAGCTGTCATATTCACTGAAATCTATCTGATCATCAGCCATATCCAGAAGCTCTACAAGCATTTCGCTAATCCGCTCCTGACTGAGATCATCATCTCCGTAATATCCCATTGCGCGACTGAGCGTGAAAACCTGAGGATATAAAGTGTAATTATCGTCCTCTATCACATAAGAACCATGAGAGGCATCTGCCCAGTAGCAGGAAAGATGATACATGATCCTGTGAAAATATTCATCATCATGCGGTATAGGGTCGGGATTGCCCGGAGGATATTCCGGATCAAGATCAAAGCTCACGTCACTGAACTGACAACGCAAAACCAGTATGCTTTGAGGTAATTCTGCGATACGGCTATTACCATTAATGCCAAAATTCTCAGACCCGCCTGTAAAGGATAAATCATTTTGCCACCAACTGCCCGGAGCCGGAGGCGCAGACCAGATCCCGCTCATAACCAGCATAACCACTATCAAAGCTAATATTCTCTTCATCATTGCTTCACCTGATATATTTTTTTCCTTGAAGGCAATTTATCTACCCGCCTCATGTGTGTCCACAGTTTTCATCATTTAGATTCCTTTATATTGCAAGCAAATTTCAGATAAGGGCTCAATAGTCAAAATAGACACAGGCATCCCCCTGGTTTTATAATGATTGGTATTGTTAATTGATTTGTATTATGTGAGATAAAGATTGTTGTCAAGGTCATCCATTTCGAAGATCTGGCGACTATTCGCAAGGTTTTGGATGAGGCTCTTCTTCAATCTAAGTTACCTTCTACATGATAAGAATTATATTTGTCCTTGCATAAAATGAGAGAAATAATATAGCGTGCAAATAAAGGGGAAAGTAAGCAGGAC
>CAZRXY010000023.1:0-22844 GCA_964604155.1 uncultured Candidatus Cloacimonadota bacterium
CCTTCTTCAATCTAAGTTACATAGCGGATGTGCGTTAGCTCTCCGCGATGGTGGCGACTAATTGTTTACTTGATCATTATTTCGATTTTTCAAATTAATTTCGGGGGTATGGCATTATATAAGATGTAATCACTTGACTTATATAGGACTTATTCTGGAAATGGAGAAAATGAAAAAGGTTAGAGAATCGGGATGAAAATGAAGCATTTGATAATGGGAACAGCGGGTCATGTGGATCATGGCAAGACGGCTTTGATCAGGGCACTCACGGGTAATGATTGCGACACACATCTTCAGGAGAAGCAGCGTGGGATCACGATCAATCTTGGGTTCACCAATATTCGTCTTAGCAGTGGTAATAGCGTGGGGATAGTGGATGTACCGGGTCATGCAGATTTTATAAATACGATGGTAAGTGGAGCGTGTGGGATAGATTTTGTGTTATTAGTTATTGCGGCAGATGAGGGCATAATGCCTCAAACGCGAGAGCATTTGCAGATCATGGAATTACTGGGCATAAAGCGAGGAATAATAGTATTAAATAAATCAGATTTGGTAGATGAAGAATTATTGGAATTAGCGGAGGAAGAGGTTAGCGAATTTGTGGAGGGCACATTTTTATCGGGAGCGAAGATACAGAGGGTATCCAGTCTCACAAAAAGCGGGATTGAGGACTTAATAGAGGTGATAAATTCTTTGGTTGATGAGATTCCCAGTCGTTCACAGGAGGGCAATTTCAGGATGTATATCGATCGGATATTCACAGTGAAAGGATTTGGTGTGGTAGTGAATGGTTCGGTGTTATCTGGCAGAATAGCCAGTAGTGAAATTTTACGGATATTGCCTGTTGGCAGCCAGGTTCGAATCAGAAGGATAGAGCGTCATGGTAAAGAGGTATCAGAAGTGCAGGCGGGTGACAGAGCATCTTTGAATCTGGTGGGATTTAGGGAGAAGGAATTCAGGCAGGGATTATTATTATCGAGTCATGAGATAAATCCCAGCACATTAATAGATGTCAAGCTTCGGTTATTCAGGGGAGATACGAAGCTTGGCATTTGGAATCAGTTATTATTTTTGATGGGAACTGTGAAGCAGATGGTGCGTGTTCATTTACTTGACAGAGATAAGCTAAATGGGGGTGAGGAGTGTTTAGCCCAGATATATTTGCCTCGGGCAATAATAGCGTTACTGGGCGATAAATTTATCATCAGGAAATCATCGGGAGATATCACATTGGGTGGAGGAGAGGTAATAGATCCTTATCCGCTTCATCACCGTCGGCGCAGGCAGCAGCAGATAGAGATAGTGAAGCGGCTTTCGAGTGGGGACATATCAGAGATCATAGCGGCAGAAGTGCGAAAAAGTGTGCTGCCGATAGCGTTATCACAGATATCTTCTCTGATAAATCAAGGTGAAGACAATCTCACGGCAGTAGTATATGACAATTTAAGTGATGATATTTCATTTTTCCAGGGAGAGCATCAGGTAATCCTCTTACAGACAAAGCAAAAGGAAGAGTTGAAGAGAAAGATATTGAGCAGCATCGAGCAGTATAGCAAGCAGAATCCCTTATCAGAGGAGGGCAGGGGATTTCAGGAATTGATGGGGATATTTGGGGAAGAGCGTAATGAGGTAACCAAAGAGAGCTTGAGACTGATACTTGAGGAGATGGAATCTGAGTATTTGGTGCGCAGAATTCAACAAACCTGGGTATTATATAATCACAGCGTAGAAATTGACAAGGATTTTGGTAGAAAGATAGAGACAATACTATCATATTTGCTGGAAAGTGGTTATAATGTACCTTTGATGAGTGGAATAGAAGAGGTTGCTTTAGCCAATGGGATAGAAGACAGGGAATTGAGATTGATTTTGCAGCAATTAGTAAAAAAAGATGAGATCATCCATTATCAGAACAGTTATCTTCACAAGCGGGTAGTAATGCAGGCGCAAGCGAAGCTAACAGGATTTTTGAGGGAGCATGAGGGTGGGATATCTTTGGCAGAATATAGAGATCTGCTATCAACCAATCGTAAAATGGCCTCATTATTACTGGAGTATTTTGATAAAAAGGGCATAACTATCCGGCGCGACAATACTCGTCAATTTACTTCCCAGTACAAAAAAACTTTACAGGACTAAGTAAGAATGGAAGACAGAAATGACATAAGGATAAAAGAATTCAGGAATCGCAAAGCGGGGTTCAATTATTATTTTATTCAGGAATTTGAAGCAGGATTAGTGCTATTGGGCACAGAGATAAAGTCAATAAGGGCAGGTAAGCTAAGTTTTAAGGACAGTTATGCAGCCATAGAAGGTGGAGAAGTCTGGCTTCACAATCTTCACATAAGCCCTTATTCTCATGGAGGTTATAGTAATCATGATCCGGAGCGGGTGCGGAAATTGCTTTTAAATCGTAGAGAGATAATGAAGATGCAGACGAAGGTGGAAGAGCTGGGGATGACTCTTGTGCCTAAGAATATCTATATAAACGGCAGGGGCAAAGTGAAGGTTACTCTATGTTTGGCAAAGGGTAAGAAGCTATATGACAAGCGTGAGGTGATGCAGGAGCAGACCTCAAAGCGAGAGAAGGAACGGATGATCAAGGAAGCGAGGTTTTAGCTGGGAAAAATAAATATCGAATTACCTATATTATTCTATCACAATATGGAATAAGTCATCTAAGTACAAAATATTATATTCATCGCCATAATTATATACAGTATCATCATCCATCACGATAGTAAAGGTATAATAGAAGATATCTTCGGGGTTATTTGGTATTTTTAGGGCATAATCGAGATGTTTGAAGATAGAATTTCCTGGGGGCAGGTTTTCTGCTTCCGTTATCGGCACAGAATTTTCATCAATGCTTTTTTTATATTGGGCAGCGATGATATAATCAGAGCTGGCGTTTGTTATTCTGAGGCAGGCGAAATTAGGGTTGCAATAGGCGTAATAGGTATCTCCAGCTTTAATAGAGATAGTTGTGCCGGGTACGCAATATTGCTGGTTTTCATCATAGATAGCAAAGGTTTCACCGGTAAGAGCGAGGTAGTAGGATTTTTGCGGTTTTGTGAGGAGGGCAGAGCCGGTATAAAGATTCACAGATTTTGAGGGGTGGTTTTGGGGGTCTGTGCTGCCTGAGATAAGGTAATCTCCGCCATCGATACTGAAATAAATTTCGTTTTCAGTCTGGTTAATGATTTTAAGAGTTCCTTCATTTGAGCAGGCAAAGAACAATAGACTTGTGGCAATAATCATCAAAATTTTAAGCATAAAACACCTCTGTTCAGTTAAAATAATCCCTGCCCTGGGGCAGGGATTATAAATAAATTCATCAGATAACTAATAACCCAGAAAAGTTTTACCGCCGAATCGGGCGAGATCGCCAAGCTCTTCTTCTATTCTGATAAGCCTGTTATACTTGGCAATTCTTTCCGAGCGGCAGAGCGACCCTGTTTTAATTTGTCCGCAATTGACTGCTACAGCGAGGTCTGCGATAAAATCATCGCTTGTTTCTCCGCTGCGATGTGAGATCACGCAATTATACTTATTATCGCGGGCAAGTTCAATAGTATCAAGAGTTTCTGTGAGAGAGCCTATCTGATTCAGCTTAATAAGAATAGAATTGGCTGCTCCGGCGTGAATACCGATACTCAATCTTTCTACATTAGTTACGTAGAGATCATCTCCAACAATCTGAATTTTGTTTCCAAGTCTGGCAGTCAGTTCTTTCCATCCTTCCCAGTCATCCTGAGCGAGACCATCTTCGATAGAGATAATTTCGGGAAATTCTTCAATCAGCTTCACGTAGTAATCGACCATTTGGCTGGAAGAGAGGTAGAGGTTTTCGCTTTGCAGGAAATATTTTTTAGATTCTTCATGCCACTTTTGGTCATAGAATTCGGAGGAAGCCGGGTCGAGGGTGAAATAGATATCTTTACCGGGTTCATATCCGGCTTTTATAACGGCTTCTCTCATGAGGAAAAGAGGTTCCTTATTGTTTTTAAGATTTGGTGCAAATCCGCCTTCATCGCCAACGCTGGTAGAGAGATTTTTTTCTTTCAGCAATTCTTTAAGAGCCATAAAGACTTCGGAATTCATACGGATTGCTTCTTTAAAATTAGCGGCGCCATAGGGAGCGATCATAAATTCCTGCATATCGATATTATTATCTGCGTGAGAGCCGCCATTGATCACGTTAGACATGGGGCAGGGCATTACTTTGGCGTTTGTGCCTCCGATATATCGATAGAGTGGGATATCCATTTCCAGAGCGGCGGCACGGGCACAGGCAAGTGAGACGCCCAGAATGGCATTAGCGCCCAGATTTGCTTTATTTGGAGTGCTATCGAGGTTAATCATCATTTGGTCTATCATTGCCTGCTGCGAGACATCCATGCCAATCAGTTCGGGTGCAATTTTTTCATTAACATTTTTGACAGCTTTAAGAACGCCAAATCCATTATATCTATCTTCGTCTCCGTCACGAAGTTCGAGTGCCTCATAAATACCTGTGGAGGCGCCGCTGGGTATGGCAGCGCGACTGATGATACCTGTATCAAGGTGTACTTCTACTTCAATAGTAGGTTTCCCGCGTGAATCCAGAATTTCTCTGGCATTAATTCCAATAATTTCTGGCATTATTTACTCCTTATTTTTTTCATTCAGGGATTACCAGCCCTGAAAAGTAACTACATAGTTTTATTAAAAAGCTGTTTTATTGTTTCCAGTGAGCCAAGAATAGCAGAGGATTCATATGGAATAACCACAGTTTTATCATTTTTCTGGACAATGTCATTAAAGGCGGAGATATATTTCATAGCGAGCATATATTGTGCAGGGTCAGTTTTAGTATTCTGGACAATATCCATGATTTTTTTAATAGCTTCTGCTTCTGCCTGGGCGACCAGGATTTTGGATTTTGCTTCACCTTCGGCGCGGGCGATTTTTGCTTCTTTATCGCCTTCTGCAACTAGAACCTGCGATCTTTTTTCGCCTTCGGCTTCGAGGATACGTGCTCTGCGGTTACGCTCAGCCCGCATTTGTTTTTCCATAGCGTTACGGATATCTTCGGGTGGATTAATATCCTGCAATTCCACTCTATTCACTTTCACGCCCCATTTATCGGTGGCTTCGTCAAGAATTATCCTGAGCTTTGTATTAATGGTATCTCGAGAAGTGAGAGTTTTATCAAGTTCCAATTCACCGATCACATTACGGAGAGTGGTTTGAGTGAGTTTTTCTATAGCGTCTGGCAGGTTATGCACTTCATAAAGAGCTTTAGCTGGGTCTGTGATCTGGAAATAGAGGATAGCGTTAATTTCTATAGTCACATTATCTGAGGTGATCACGTTTTGTCGGGGGAAGTCATAGACAGTTTCTCTGAGATCGATTCTTTTTTCTGATTTTGTGATAATATAATTTTTGCCTTTCAGGTCTGTTCGGACGTATCTCCAATTGATATTTCTGGATTTATCAATGATGGGCCATATAATATGGAGCCCGGATTCCAGGGTACGGTTATATTTTCCGAGTCTTTCAAGCACCATAACCTCAGCCTGTTTAACGACGACAACGCCTTTAGCGAGCAGAAAGAGAATAAAAACAACGATAATGATAAGTAATGAGACTCCCATTATCATACCTCCTCAAATTTTTTCACAATTAGTTTATTACCTTCGAGAGCAGTAACGATAATTTTCTGGTTATTATCGATTTCCTCTTCATTTTGACTGATAGCGGGCCAGTCTTCACCGCCTATTTTGACATAACCTTTACCGAAGGCTGGGATTTTTTCTACAACCTGTCCTTTTTTACCGATAAGGGCATTCACATTAGTGGGAATATCCTGTTTGAAAAGTTTTTTACTGATTTTTCTGAGATTGATAAAAAGAATAAATGTGATAATAATATAGACGGCAAGTTGAGCCCATAATGGAATATGAGCTAAAGTGATTAAGCCCGTGACAATTGCTCCGAGTCCAAAGCTCAGGAACAGAAATCCGGGAGTAAAAATCTCAATAATCATGCAGATAACCCCAATAGCTATCCAGATAATCGCCGGGTCTGATAAATTCATATCCCCTCCTTAAGAAAAGTATTATTCCTTAGAAATTTTTTGTTTAATGATATTACCATCAGCATCTTTATACACTTTTTTTACTTTTTTTGGTTTGCGATAATAATTTCTGCTTTTATAGGAATACCCTCCGTAACTATAGCCGCCGGAAGATGACCGGGCAGTTTTAATACCCAGTAGGCTCATAATTTTTAGCAGCAGCAGCAGGAAGTAATGGGCAATAATGAGCAAAATAATAGAGGCGATGAGTGCAGCAGCCAGATAGACGATAAAATTTTTGATCATATTTAGCCTTCTGGTTCTAAGGGTAAACTGCTGCGAGCTATCCATAAGCAGAGAGGCGACATAGACGAGTTTATCTTCGCTAAGGCTTTTAAATATGGTTTGTTGATTGCGGAGGCTGTCTATTTCCAGTTGAATTTTCGTGAGATCATTATTATAACGAGAAATACGGTCTTCGGAGAGCAGAATGGCATTATCAATCTTATTTTCGAGAGTGCGTTTCACCCTTAATTTATTTTCAATATGGTCTTCGATATTAATTTTGTATTTATCAGGATTGGAAGTATCAAGAAATTCCTGATTGAGTTTTTCCAGGCTTCTGAGCTCTGTCATAATGCTGTCTGAGAGAGTATCGGGGAAACTAAAAACAGATACATAATACCCTTTAGTATTATTTGCATACAGAGGATTGATATTATACTCAGTATAGATATACTGGAGATTATTT
The DNA here is from genome assembly GCA_964604155.1 of uncultured Candidatus Cloacimonadota bacterium. Classification (GTDB taxonomy): domain Bacteria; phylum Cloacimonadota; class Cloacimonadia; order Cloacimonadales; family TCS61; genus Stygibacter. Next base: position 6,816 of record CAZRXY010000023.1, read on the forward strand.
TTAAATGAAATGAGATTGGAAGTAGAATAGAAAAGCTTTATTTTTTTATCATTTGCGGCATTTTCAAAAATGGTTTCAGCTCTTGCATCATCAATTTTATGGACAGTAACGCTCTGATTGAATATATCATCAATATTCGAGAGTGCTACAGCGACATATACTGAAGCAGCGATAATGATGAGCACTATAGCGTACTTTGTACTTTTCTTTAGTCTAAACATTCATCCTTTCCTGTTTTTTTCAGTAATTCATCGGCATGGCTCAGAGCCAGATTAGAATCTGAGCCAGAAAGCATCCGTGCTATCTCAGTTACTCTATTTTTATTGTCCAGTTTTTTTACAATAATGAATGATATTTTATCATCAGAACATTTATTAATAAGGTAGTGTCGATTAGCAAAAGCAGCGATCTGGGCAAGGTGGGTGATGCAAATAACCTGATGGTGCGAGGCGATTGCCTTAATATATTCACCGGTATATTCAGCAGTTTTTCCGCCGATACCGGCATCAATTTCATCAAAAATGATAGTTTTGGGATGAAGGTACTGGGCGAGGATTTTTTTCACGGCCAGAAGGAATCTGGACAATTCGCCGCCGGAGGCTGAGATTTTGAGGGGTTGCAATTCCACTCCGAGATTGGCAGAAAAAAATATTTCCACTTTATCTTTTCCCTGGGGAGAAATCCTGCTGAAAAAATCATCGCTCCCCTCTACCAGGTCATAAAATACAATTTTCACTTTTGCTTGCGGCATAGCGAGCAATTCAATATTTTCCTGGATCAGCAGAGCAAATTTCCGGGCAGTATCCTCTCTTTTTTTAGAGAGGATTTCTGCAGAACTCTTTAATTTTTCCAGATTATCAGTCATCATGCTTCTAAGATTTGATATTTTTTTTTGTTCAGAGCTATAATTTTCTATAAATTCTTTAATATGGGATGAATAAGCGATTAGTTCTTCCAGAGGGCGATGATATTTCATTTTAAGAGAATTCAGGAAATCTAAACGTTCTTGCACGTCCTGCATTCTTGCCGGATCGAGGTCGAGGCTATTTTTCAGGTCTATTAGAGCCGAAGCGGTTGATTCGAGGCAGCCGAGGCTGTCCATAATGCTGGATACTGCGTTTTTTATATGAACACTATCATCTTCGTAAGGCGTAAGAGCAGAGAGATATAGATTTATACTATCGAAGATTGAGTTTTCTGCTTCATAGCAATCCTGGGTGAAGTTTTCCTGCAATTTGAGAAGTTCTTCGGAATGAGAGAGGAGGTTATATTCTTCCTGCAATTGGTTATCTTCGCCGCTTTTGATATCTGCATCAATTATTTCTGCCAGTTGATAGGAATACAATTCAAATTTGTCTTTATTTTCCTTTTCCCGAGCTATCATATTTTTGAGGGTTTTTATATTCTGCGAATAAGTATCATAATCAGATTTGAAATTTTCCATTTCTATCTGGTGATTACCAAAAGCGTCTATGATTTGCAATTGATAATCGTTATCAAATAATTTCTGCTGGTCACGCTGGCTATGGAAATCCATTAAAATATCGCGGAATTTTTTTACCACGGAATTTGTGCTTCTAATGCCATTGATATACACTTTCGCCTTAAGATTAGGGGAAATCACTTTTGTGAAAGATAATTCATCATCTTCGTTATCGGGGTCATAAGCCAGAGACATCTCCTTGAGGGCAATATTATCATCATCGATGGAAAAACCAACCTCAATAACTGCAGGTTCTGTATCTATAAACATCATTCCTGGTCTTATACTGCCACCCAGAACCGTATTTATTGCCTCCATTATAACAGATTTACCTGCCCCAGTCTCGCCGGAAAAAATATTCAAGCCGGCAGAGAAATTAATTTCCATTTCTTTAACGAGAATATAGTTTTTGATTTTCAGGTATTTGATCATCATTTACGTCCCAGGTGCATTTTGTTACGCAGTGTTTTAAAGAACGTACGGTTAGAGAGCTTAATAAAATCCACTTTACGAGCGGCAGAAGTGATGCTGACTTTATCACCGGGATTAAGAGAGGCAAAATTTTTACCATCGAGTTGGAGCCAGCTTTGCTCTGCCTCTTCTTCTATTTTAAAGGTTATCGTGGTATCAGCGGGGAACACAATGGGTCTTACAGTGAGCACATGGGGAGTGATAGGTACTACCACAATAGCATCCATCACAGGTGAGATAATGGGACCTCCGGCAGAAAGTGAATAAGCCGTGGAGCCTGTAGGTGAAGCAGCAATAATGCCATCGCATCTGGTGGAAAATACATATCTCCTATCGCAATAGACCTTAAGATTGATAAGCTTTGGTTTATCGCCTTTGGAAATCACTACATCATTAAGAGCCAGAGCTGTTTTCAAAGTGTCGTTATTGCTTTTTAGCATAACCTTCAGCATCATGCGTGATAAAATTTTATATTTTTTAGCGATAAGATCGCAGATAGATTTTTCCAGTTCATCGAGCGATATTTCGGATAGAAATCCCAGGTGTCCAAGGTTTATGCCCAATATAGGCACTTTGTATTCCAGAGCACTGCCTGCTGCCTGCAGAATAGTGCCATCACCGCCAAATACCAGAATAGCATCAATTTTTTTGGTATAATGTGCAACGGGGAAATACTTTTTAAATGAATTCTGCTGTGGCAAAATATAGAAATTTATATTCAGCTTTTCTTCAATGTCTTTAAGTCTTGCCAGCGTTTCTATTATCCTGTCTTTATCAGAATTCAGATAAATCAAGAGATTATTCATATACTACTCCAGTGAAAGAATCCATGATCCTTAAATAAGACTGGTATCTTTGGCTGTCAAATTTTCCGTTTTCCACAGCCTCTCGGATGGCACAATTATCCTCATGGATATGGTTGCAGTTTTGGAACTGGCATTTACCTGCTAATTCATTGATACCTGGAAATACGTATTTAATATCATCTTTTGATGCTTCATTCAGGGTAAGAGTCTTTATACCGGGAGTATCAATCAGGTTTCCGCCAAATTCCCAGGCAATAATTTTACTTCTTGTGGTAGTATGGATACCTTTTCTGGTATTTTCGCTGGTTTGAGCAACTTTTAGGTCAAGTCCGGGCTGCAGCAGATTTATCAGTGAAGATTTTCCCACGCCGGAATGACCTACAAAAACTGAATCACTATTTTTCAGGATATTTTTAAGATCAGAGACCCCGGTACCTTGAGAAGCTGAGCAAAAAACCAGACAAATATTATTTTTCCGATAAAATTCTGCTTTTTTCTGATAGCAGCTATCGTTTTTTGCCAGATCAATCTTATTTATGCACACAATTGGTCTGATACCGCAAAGCCTGGTAGCACAAATCAATCTGTCTATCATTCCCAGATTCAATTCCGGTTCATGACAGGAACTCATAATAATCACATTATCTATATTAGCAGCTATGACAATTTTTTTCTGGAAGTTATCTTCGGAATATCTCACGAGGGTATTCTTTCGTTCTATTATCTCTTCAATCCTGTTGCCACTATCTAATTCCACCTTTACCCAGTCGCCAACGGCAATAATATTCCTGGTCTCAAGACTTAGATGCTTTAGCCTGCCACTAATATGGCAGACAATATCATCATCATTATAACGGACAAGGCATTTGTAGTTAGAAAAAATCTCAATTACTCTGCCTTTAACAAGATTCAAATCTGATTTCTGGCTCTTTTTACCCTTTATCTGTAATTTTTTTTCGGCTTTCCTTTGGTGAATCACCTCTTCATCGATAAAATCATCGAGATCGGTGACATCCATATTGCCGATATTAATATCCTGCCTCTTAAATTTCTTCTTATCCCTTTTTTTCACGAATAATTTCCCTGAGTGTTTCTTCCAGAAGATCTACATCTACCCTGGTATTGATGCAGGGACCTTCTGGTCTCATATTAAGGATTCCCAGCACAGGCAATGGATACACATCATGTATGCCACTCACCAGATCGCGATCACAGGCAACAGCTAATATAAATTTCGGCTTAAATTTTAGTATTATTCTACGAGCTAAAGTGCCGCCATTAGCTATGGCAATGGAGACCTGATATTTTTCAGCAACGCTAATCAGGGCGGCAATATCACATTCTCCGCATCTGGCGCAATTATATATATTATTACTCAGACGTATTTTACATTTAGTAACCTGCAGACAGTGGGGCAGCAGGATCAGGATATCTTTATTATAAAATCTGGGTTTAATAGCCTTGATAAAGCTGTTATTCACATGCACATAAGATTCTCTTAATCTTTCTCTGCTGAATCCCAGGATTGTGCCTAGTAGTATCGTTATGGGATACATCACTCTATTATAAAGGCTTACGGCAAATTTTGCGATGAGGAAATTACGTTCTGTGAGACTGGTAAGCATCACCATACCAGTTCCAATCAGCAGAAGGAGAAAGAAAATTCTGAGCAGAGCTAAAGAAACCGGTCGTAGTAATTCATAAATATCATTTAGACGAGGAGCAATAAACCACCATAGCAGGGTAGTGAGTCCCATTAGAATAAACAGCGAACTCATCGATAAGATGAGATAGATGAATTTTTTTTTATTATTAACCAGCATCACAATCACCAAAAATCTCGCCGGTTTTTATATGCGCACCTAGATGAAATTCGTAGGCAGCCATTATTTTTTTTCCTGCTATTTGCAGTTTTGAAATCCAGATATTACAATCACCAGCAGCAACCAGAATACCGGACTTTTTATCAATGGCAAGGACAGTACCAGGTGGCTTTGTACAGGGTTCATCAGTAATTTTAGTGGCAATGATTTTTGCAGGCTTGCCGCGAAAGCAGGTATTTGCGGCTGGCTTAATGGACAGTGCTCGCACCTGATTATGAATTTTGTTACAATTTTCGTGCCAATTAAGCGAAAGATCTTTTTTACTCAGCTTCTCACAATATGTTGCTTTCATCTGATCCTGGCGTGTTTCTGTTACTATGCCATTCTCATAATGATTTATCAATTTCAGGAGATCATCAGCAGCCTGATATGCCAATTTTTCCTGAAGTTCAGTAAAATTATCATCATCTTTTATTTGATATTTTGATTGGAATATTATAGGGCCTGCGTCCATTTTGGCAATTAAGCGAAAAATGGTGATTCCTGTGAATTTATCGCCAGCCAGTAAACTGGCATATACAGGTGAGGCACCTCGATATCTGGGTAGTAGAGAGGGATGGATATTAATAGCTCCCAATTGAGGAATTTTTCTAAGTTCTCTGCACAGATAACCGCCGTAAGCAGCAGTGATGATTAGTTCCGGATCAAGTTCTTTTATGATCTTAATCACACTTGAATTATTGATGTTTTCGGGCTGTAATAATCTGATATTCAGGTCAAGAGCTGCTATTTTGAGAGGTGGAGCAGTGAGTTTTAGCTTCCTGCCTTGTGGTTTATCCGGCTGCGTGATACACAATATTGGTTTATAACCGGATTGAGAGATTTTTATCAGGGCTGGAACAGAAAATTCTGGTGTACCCAGGTAGATTATCCTATTGATCTTCATTTTTTATTGATATTATATTTTCTCCCTGGTCATTCGTGGTGCTTTCAATTTCTTTGATTTTTTTATGGATCAATATTTTTTGCAAAGGAGGGATTTTATCAATAAATAGAATTCCGTCCAAATGATCATTTTCATGTTGTAAAACAGTGGCAAAAGTATCTTCTGCCTCATATTGCACTGGTTCAAATTTTTCATTAAGAGCTTTGATCACAACCTTTTCTGCCCGTTTCACTTTTCCATAAATACCAGGAACGCTCAGGCATCCTTCTTCGCCTTCAGATTCTCCGGAAAAACTAATAAATTCAGGATTTATTAAGACCACGGGATTTTTTTTATTCCCATCTTTATACCAGAAGGGGTCAACCACAAATATTCTCAAAGACCTGCCTACCTGAGGAGCTGCCATTCCAATGCCATCGTCTTCATACATAGTGAGAATGAGATCATTTATAAATTCCTTGATATCCTCAGTGAGAACCTCTACCTTTGATGCCTTTTTCCGCAATATCTTATCGCCTGCAATCCGCACATCTAAAAGTTCAGCCTGCCTCAATACTATTCTCCTTATCTGCGATCACTCCAGCTATGGCATTTTTCTGGACTTCTATTTTAGTATTACTGGTATCATCTATCCTGAGGACTACAATGTTTTTTTCTTTCTTAATATTCACAATTTTGCCATAAATCCCGCCTGTAGTGATCACCTTGTCATTGATTTTAAGATCATTGAGCATTGCTTCCAATTCTTTCTGTCTTTTTCTTTGTGGTTTTATGATCAATAACCATATGATTATGAACATAAAAATAAATGGGATAAATTGCATAAGAGGGTTTACCTGCTGCTCTGCACCCGTTGCAGGTGCCGTTGCCATCAATAAATTTAATAACATATTTTTCTCCTTTAATTATAGAATAATTTTCATTATGATTCTGGCAAAGATATTTGCATAAATACCTGCCATAACATCGTCCGCCATCACTCCGCAACCTCCGGGAAGCTTTTGTAACTGGTTTACGGGCTCTAATTTGGAAATATCAAAAATTCTAAATAACACAAATGCAATTATACCAGTAACAAGTCCTTTTGGTAAAAATGCTACTGCTATCATAAAGCCAAAAAATTCATCTATCACAATTTTACCGCTATCATGACCCAGATATCTTTCTGCTCTGCTGATCACAGGAATAGAAATCAGTGATAACAAAATAACAATTCCCGTAAAAACTGCGTTGGAATACGACTGAGAAAAAATGCTTTCCGGCAGAATTAGATAGATAAGGAAGGCAAATATAGAGCCCATTGTACCGGGAAATCTGGGAAAATATCCAATTCCCAGACAAGTACAATACACTAAAGACCATTTAACCTTTTTCAAAGAAATATCTCAATATAAGTTTTTTGTTTAATTTTTTCTATCCATTCATCATAGATATCAATCTGTTTCTTTTGATGCACTTTGTTCTTAAGCTGAGAATATAATTCCTTGTAAGTATATGGTCTGGCTGGCATTTTTTCTAATTTTCCGAATATGTAAAGATTATCGCCTTCTTTGATCACTTCCGAGATTTCTCCATAATCGAGGTCATCTAAATATTCCTTAAACAGTTCGGGATATTCTGCCGGAGTATATTCGCCAATAATTCCTCCATTCACTGCCGAAGAATCGTCTTGAGAATATGCGGCAGCTAATTTTCCAAATTCTTCTCCAGCTATTATCCTGTCTCTTATTTCCTCAGATAATTCCTTAGCTTTTATGATATCTTCTTCGGAGGGATTTAACAGCTTTAAAATATGACGCAGCTTAATCTGGTCTTCTTTCTTTTCTTCTAACATAATCAGATGATAGCCAAATTGCGTTTCCACGATATCACTCACATCGCCCTCTGCCAAATTAAAGGCTACATCCTCAAAAGGTTTCACCATTATACCTTTTTCTACATAACCGAGGCTTCCGCCTTTTTTTGCACTTGGGCACTCGCTGTATTTCTGGGCAAGCTCACTGAAATCTGCCCCTTTATTAAGCAGATCTTTGATATCGAATAACTGCTTCTTAATATCTGCACGGGTAGATTTACCGGGTTCTAATTTCAATAGTATCATGCCAATTTTATCTGAAGCGAGCTTCACAGGAAGTTCAGCAATATTATCGTCATAATAATTTTTCACCTCAGCATCTGTTACATGAACCTGTTTGCTAATTTCCTGCGATATTACGCTTTCCCTTAATTTTTGCTCAGTTATCAATCTAATATAATAATCTCTAAGTTCAGATACTGATAATTTAGTTTCTTTTCGTAACGCCTCCCTGAATTCTAATTCGCTGGCAAATTGTTTACTCAAACTTTCTATTTCCTGGTCTGCCATCTTTTTTATCATATATTCGTCGATTTCTATATCACTTTCACGGGCTGTAAGCAAGATCAATTCTGCTTCGATCATTTCCTCAAGTAGATCTTCCAGAGTGATATCACTTTCGCCCATTGCCGTGATCTGCTGATACCTTTCATCCAGTTCTGATTTCAGGATTACTCCCCTGCCTACTTTAGCTACTATTCTGTCAAGCGTATCCGACCACAAAAAACCTGATAATACTACTAATACTATCACAAATCTAATTCTTTTCATATTTATATATCTCCATCGCGTAAATAGTTTATTTCTATATCATATTCATATTCTATTTCTTTCAATATTTCGGCATATTTTTCATTATTTCGTTCTTCAATCAAAAGAATCTTCAGGCTGTCCTTTATTTCCGCATAGGTTTTTTCTATATCTGCCTCACGTTTTTCATACCACCGCAAAAGATAAAATTTATCATCTAACTTAACAGATTTCCACCTGTGCTGATCTAATGTCTCTAAGGTATCCCATATTTCCTGTGCTACGTCTCCGGCAGAGGCAAATCCCATATATCCACCTGTCCTGCCGGCCGGCTCATCAGAATATTTTATAGCTACCTCTTTAAAATTATTCCCTTCTTTAAGCTCATCGACAGCCTGCTTGAATTTATCTTCATCACTAATCACTATCCTCTGATATTTATATTCAGTTATTCGTTTCTGATATGCCCGTTTATGCAACTGGTAATAATTGAATATATCTTCTTCATTTATAATCAGCTCATTCAGGCGTTTGGCAATCAGGGCATTAGCTTTTATTTTTTTAGTGGAATTATTAATTTTTTGCTGTATTATGGGCAGTTCGGTTATCTTAGCTTCATCACATTTTTGGGCTAATGAGGTTAAATTTACCCATTCACGCAGATAATTTTCTTTATCTTTTCTGTTCATCTCTGCCCATTTTGTTTCATCAAACATACTCTTGAATTCATCGAATCTCAGATATTCATTGTTCACTTTAGCTACGTAATCATCTTCTATTTCTTCCTTAAGACAACTGCATAATAACAGAGTCATTAGAAATATAACAATAATTTTCATTTTATTGCTCCAGGGGCGGAGTATAGTATATCACCAGATATGGTGATTTTTCCGGATTTTCCTCGTCCTTTGTATAGAAATTTACATAGGAAAAATCCCTGTTTTCACGAATGGAGCGGATAATCAAGCCAAAGCCTTTGATACCATCTTTATCTGTCACCAAGGTTTGCAATTCCCGCGTAATCTCCATTTTGTACATTGCATTGCCTTCATCGCTCAGGTAGATACTGTCCTGAGTAGCCACAACTCCTGAAATTAATTCATAGTTATCTTGATGAACCGGTATTTCGTTATCAGCAGGAGTGTTCACTAATAATGTATCAGTCAATACTGCCGGCTGAGTATAAAAATAATTATTACTTGAGTAGTAATCATCTTTCAAATGAAGTACCAGAAATGCTTTATTTATTGTCATACTCTGAAAATCTTCCTCATCTTCTATCCCTGAGTTTTCAAGTTCTGTAAAAACCACAGGACTTATATTTATCTCAATAAATGCCTTAACAGGGCTTATATTATGGAGCTTTAATTCATTATCATAGACTTCATAATATTCCAGATCAGAATCACAAGTAATAGCATTATAGATAGAAGCATCATATATAATGCCGGATTCCCATAATGTATATTCATCTGCCGCCGCTTCCACTTTATAATCAAATGATATAGAGGGTCGAATAGAAGAATCACTTTCATAAGAATAATATTCTATAAAGTCCTTACTTTCTGGATCGGCACCAGCTCTTCTAAGATAAAAACCATAATTGATGATCAATGAATCCAGCTTGTATATATCATCATGCTGATTATAAAAGAATTCTCCGGGTAAAATGACAATAACACTATCTTTTTCTGAATATTCACCTGAAAATGAAAAAGTAATCAATTCTTCATCAAATCCATCCGACCAGTCTGTAGTATCTGAAGCAGATTTATAAGTAACATAGTTCTGTTCCCAATACTGCCTGATCTTTCCTATCTTATATGTGTTTTCTAGGCTGTTATATTGATTATTCACTACTAATTTTAGACTTATCACGCTATCTTTTATTTCATAAAGAGAATCCGGTAAACCCCAGCATCTTATCAAAGTACGCGTCTCATATTTTCCCAGATTACCTATAGTGATAACAGAAGAATTAATATAATTATTCACACTGTCTTCATAGCTATAGCTATTCCCTATCACCTCATTGCCAAGCTCAATATATTTTGGCTGGTTTACAGGATCATATCCCACAGGATTATCCTTCCTGGTGCAACCAGTAAATACCACAGCGACCATCATAAAAAACATGATTTTGCCTAACTTCTGCATTAATTACTCCTATAACTAATTTTAAGAATCTATTAAGTAGTAGTAGTAGTCTTGGTGGATATGTGGAAATCATTGTTTTATGATCCCTATATCCGCCTTCAGCAAGAATTTATACCACTCACTACTATGTGAATATTCTGTGTATAAAGAACCTTATTATTCACATCTACCCACAATTTTCTTTCTGGGAGCCATTTTTTTTTATTTATCAACATTTATCAACATAAATTATTGTGGATAAGTGAATATCTAAGTTCTTATCTCATCCATCAATTGCTGTACCTGCATCTTAACTTCTTCATTATCATCCATTTGGACCTTTACTAATTTGATAGCATGGATCACTGTAGTGTGATCTTTGAGGCGATAATAATTTGCTATTTCCTTAAGTGACAAAGTGGGAATATAGAGATTGGATAAATACATAGCGACCTGTCTGGGAAATGCTATTTCACGTTTACGGGTTTTGGCAAACAGCATATCATAGCTTAAGTTGTAGGAATTGCATACTTGTTTTCTCACCAGATCAAGAGTCACCTTTGAAGTTCCAGGAGAAAACATATCTCTCAATATCTCACGTGTCAGCTCTATATCAATATCTTCGGTATTCATTCCTTTATATCCTATCCAGGCTTGTATTTTTACCAGTGATCCCTCCAGGGCTCTTACATTGGAGGTGATGTTTTCTGCAATATACTGTAAAATATTCTCATTAAGATATAAATTATCCCTCTCTGCTTTCTTTTTTAAAATTGCCACTCTGGTCTCAAAATTAGGCTGCTTCAGGTCTGTCAACAGTCCCCACTCAAATCGGGAAACAAGACGCTGCTCAAGATCCGGTATGTCTCGAGGCAATCTGTCGCTGGTCAAAATAATTTGTTTTTTATTTTCATATAAGGCATTAAAGGTATGAAAAAATTCTTCCTGTGTGCCCTCTCGCTTACTTAAAAACTGGATATCATCTAAAAGTAATACATCAAAATAGCGATATTTATTTCTGAATTTATCCATTGTATTACTTCTTATGCTTTCTATCATATTATTGGTGAATTGTTCAGTAGTAATATAATATATTTTTTTATCTTCATGCAAATCTAAAACCATATGACCTATAGCTTGCATCAAATGAGTCTTCCCCATACCGGAATTTCCATAGAGAAACAGCGGATTATAGGTAGTTCCTGGAGCTTCTGCAACTGCTTCTGCTGCTGAACAGGCAAATCTATTATTTGCCCCTATGACAAAATCTTTGAATTTATAATTGGGGTTAAGCTGAGGATAATCTCCTTTATCTATATACTTCTCTCCCTTTTTATCGGATTCTTTATAACTATCACCCTGCTCAGAAACATCCACATTATTAATAAATTTGACATTGTATTTCTGGGCAAATAGAGTATTGCAAATTTCCGTTACCATTGTTGAGTAATTTTTATTTAAATATTGAGCAATAAATTGAGTGGGTACATGTACAGTCATTTTCTCCGATTCCAGTTTTTTTAATTTTGTTTCCCGAAACCAGGTGCGATATGTCTGCTCATTCACGTGGTCTTGTAATACTTGTAATACTTGATTCCAAAGATTCTCTTCTCTTTGCATTTTTACCCTCATTTATAAATTTTTATCCACATCTCTATTTATACAATATCCTCATAACTCACTATTAATATGAGAATTATAAAATTCAAGGTATTTTATCCACACTTACCTTTGCAGATTGTGGATAACTTTTCCCAACGCCTTATGCATCTGCCAAACTCCTGAAATTTTTTTCGCTGTCAAGATAAGAAAATTCTTATCCTGAATCTTATATCATTTTCGTTGAATATAATTAAATTATTATATTTTATGAATTTATGAATTCTATATTGTATTTTTGATTTTACCTTTTATGTACTTTATCTCTTAATTTGTATATTCTTACCATAAAATAATCTACTATTTGTAGGATTTGACACTTAGAGATTTACTTAGTGTCACCCTCTTTCTGCTAAAATTAGCATTGTAATATCTTTAAGACTCAAACACATATTATATTATTTTGCTGTTAAGAAAAAATTAATATTTTAGCTATTTATTTTATATTCTCTATTTCCTGTTGAATTGAATATGACTGAATTCAAGAATAAAAAAAAGCATTAGCATTATCATGATAAATATCATATTCTTACGTGATAAAATTCTAACCTGCTACAGATAAGATAAGACCAAATATTGTGAGAATAGCATTATAGGTTACTGGTTAGAAAAGTCTGGGCTGATAGTAGATCTTCAGGGGTATCTATACTAAAGCCGAGATATGAGGTGCAGATCATTTTAATGGGTATGTCATTTTCCAAAAGCCTCAATTGCTCCAGCTTTTCGATATTTTCCAGTTTGCCACTGCTGAGAGAGACAAATTTTAGCAGTGCCTCTTTGCGGTAGCCATAAACTCCTACGTGACCATAGTAGATCACATTATTAATCTTATCTCTGTTATAGGGTAAAAGAGAGCGGGAGAAATATAAGGCATAAGAATTTTTATTGCAGACGACCTTCACCTGGTTTGGGTCATCTAAATTATGAGTTATCACGTGCATAAGTGAAGCCGCCTGGACATTTGGTTCTTCAAATGCCCTTGCCAGCTTTATTAGTGGTTCGCTGCTGATAAATGGTTCATCGCCCTGGACATTGATCACTAAATCAAAATCGTATTTGCGGCAAACCTCCGCTATACGGTCTGTGCCGGTGCGATGATCGCTTTTTGTGAGCTCTACCCTGCCTCCGAATAATTCCACTGCCTTCACAATTTTTTCAGAATCCGTAGCGATGATCACTTTCTCAAAAATTCCACAATTTCTCACATTTTCATAGACATGCTGAATTATTGGCTTATCAGCCAAGAGTGCCAGAGGTTTTCCCGGAAATCTGGAAGATTGCCATCTGGCAGGAATTACGGCTATTATTTTCATTGCTTTTCTCCTGAAAATAGAGTCATGCGGACATAAACCTCATATCCCGCACCGCCACTGCCCTGATAGCGTCTGGCGTAAATTTTATCTATTATCATATCCTGCATTTTTGTACTGGTTTCCAGAGATACCAGTTTATCATGCATGCCGGGAGAATTATAGATAGTGGCATCCACTTTTATTTGAGAATATCCTGCCAGTTTCACTCTACCCTTATCCAGAGCATTGAGCCAGGCATAAATAAGTTCATGCGATGTTCCCCATACATCAGCATAAATTCCATTATCACTAATCATAATTTCCTCATGAAACCAGTCTGGTCTGTATGTAATATTTTCTTCATTAATCCACACGCTGAACCTGGTTGTATCTATAGCTGATTCCCGGAAACCGTATAATCCCACAAAATTATCATAAAACCAAAAATAATCTGTGAGTCTGAGGTTTTTTGCTGCCTCGTGCAATTGCTGCGGATTGCTGGTTACCACAACCTGAAATTCCCTTTTTCCACTGCCATAGTATTGCTCGGTATTGCGTATGGCTTCTTTATTAACCACAAAACTATTTTTGTTTCGGCAGTAATTGACGGCAGCATTTTGCAAAGCAGAAGTTTTCACTTCCAGGTTATCTAAGGAGAGTTTAGAAATACCCAGGCTATAATCACCTTTGGGAAAATCGATAAACCAGCCTGGGATTTCCAGATAGCGTCCCACAGGTTTTTTTATTGCATTTTTTTCTTCAATAATATTTGTCGTACAGGAAATCTGCAATAATGCTAAAATAAACAAGAAATTTCGCATTATCATCTTTCTTTTGCCTGTTTCTTTAGATGAACAATCAAGGCATTTATATCTGTGATATTCACACCGGGAATTCTGGCTGCCTGTCCAATTGATCGGGGTTTTATGCGATTCAGCTTTTCCCTTGCTTCCCAGGCGATGCTTTCAATTTTCATATAGTCTATTTCTTCAGATAATTCACTTTTTTCCATCCTGTTATATCTTTCTATATCCTGTAATTGTCTTTTAAAATACCCCTCATATTTTACCCGCAAGAGCAGGCTGTTTCTAATATCTGCACTCACGTCTGCCGGTATTATATAACCATAATTTTGCAGGTCTTCAAATTCTATGCCCGGACGCTTGAGGATATTTACCAGCCGAGTGGCTTCCCGCAGGTCATCTGTTTTTTTTGTGTTATTATGTTCAAGGTATGCCAATTCCCGCTTTATTATTTCTTGAGCTTCCTGAAATCTTTTCCAGCGAACATCACTCACCAGACCTAACCTGTAACCTGTGGGCATCATCCTCTCATCTGCATTATCCTGCCTCAGGAAAAGGCGGTATTCTGAGCGTGATGTAAAAAGGCGATACGGTTCATTGGTACCCTTTGTTACCAAATCATCCAAAAGCACTCCCAGATAACTTTGGGCTCTGTCAAATATCTCAGGAGGCTTATTTTCGAGACTTAGCACGGCATTAATTCCCGCTGCTATTCCCTGGGCTGCTGCTTCTTCATATCCACTTGTGCCATTTATCTGACCCGCCAGATATAAACCGGCTATCTGTCTGGTCTCCATTGTGGGCTTTATACTGTCCGGGATCACGTAATCATATTCTATTGCATAGCCATAGCGCATAATCTGGGCATTTTCTAATCCTGTAATAGAAGACAGCATCTCCTTTTGTACAACAGGCGGTAAACTGTTTGATACTCCATTCACATAAGCTTCATAAGTATTTAGTCCCTCTGGCTCAATAAATACATGATGATGCTCCTTATTGGAAAATTTTACTACTTTGTCTTCCAGAGATGGGCAATATCGCGGGCCTGTGCCACTGATAAAGCCTCCATACAAAGAAGAGCGCCTGAGATTATCTGTTATGATCTTATGTGTTGCAGGATTTGTCCAGGTTAAATAGCAATTAACCAGATTTTTTAGCTTGATATCCCGATAAAAAGAGAATCCACTGGGGTTTTCATCTCCGGGCTGAACCTCCATTTTATCCAGAGCTGCAGTGCGGATATCTATTCGAGGAGGCGTACCCGTCTTAAAACGGGCAAGTTTTAGTCCCAGCTTTTCAAGTGAAATTGAAAGCTTCTCGGAAGAGGGTTCTCCTGCCCGTCCTGCGCTATATGATACATTTCCCACAAATACTTTGCCACGTAAAAATGTGCCACTTGTTATTATCACTTTGGGTGCCAGATATTCTTCACCTAAATGCGAGCACACCCCACTCACCTTGCCACTTTTGATCAATATCTCATCGATAGTTGATTCAATTATAAATAAGTTTGGCGTTTTTTCCAGTTCTGCTGTAATGAACCTGGTATATTCACCGCGGTCATTCTGGCAGCGAGGAGCCCAAACGGCAGGACCCTTCTTGCGATTAAGCATCCTGAATTGTATTCCGGTGCTGTCTGCCGCCATACCTATTAATCCACCCAGGGCATCAATTTCTCTTGCCAGATGACCTTTGGCAGGACCCCCTACCGTAGGATTGCAGCTCATCCGAGCTATACTCTCAAGCTTGATGACAAATAAAAGAGTATCAGCACCCATCCTCGCCGCCGCAGATGCTGCTTCCACTCCTGCATGACCGGCTCCCACTACAATTACATCATATTTTTTCATTTGGAAATACTGCTTATTTTATCATTACTCCTGTCAAGAAGATAATTGCTCTGATAGTATACCCCCGAAATTTTTCTTATTCTAAGCTCAAAAACACCAGGCAGGGCGGTGGAATAATTTTGAATGTTGAATGAATAGCCCCGTGCTTTTAG
>CAZRXY010000024.1:0-3100 GCA_964604155.1 uncultured Candidatus Cloacimonadota bacterium
GAGGGAGGGAGGTTGTGTGGGATGCAAATAAAAAAGCCCTGCGTAGGGTGACGCAGGGCGATTATAATAGCGGTTGCCGCTTAAAACAGCGAATAAGAGAGATTGACGCCGATATTTTCCTGCCAGCGCACCTCGTCTATTTCTTCTTTATCATAAAGCATTTCGAGATATAGCTTAATGCCGATATAGGAATAAAGTTTGAAACTAAGGCTATTGATGAATTCCACGTCGAGAGCCTGCCAGTTTCCTTCTTCGTCTTCATCTGAGGTAAGAAGAGCCTGATATGCCCGCAGCTTGCTGTCAAACTTACCAGAATTAGCGTTAAACAGGAGCCAGTATGAGGCGACAAATTCCAGTCCGGCGTTATTTTGGTAATCAATATTTTCATCCTGATTCAGATAGTTTTTAAAGGCGGCACCGAGGCGGGTTTGCAGATTTTGCTTATCCTTATCGATCAGAATTTTATTTGCACCCATGCTCAGCGTGAGGATATTGGGATTAATGTAATAAGCGTCTTCCGGATTACTTTTATCATCATAAAACTGACTTTCCCACCTGAATGAGATAAAGGGGTCTACGAATTTCTGCAAGGTAAAGGTGAGTAGATTTTCATAATCGATCTTATCAGTAGTGATCTGCGGTTTTTTCCAGGACATATCACCATCTGTATCAATTTCCTGATAATGCGTCTGACCAAAAGAGAGCAAAAGGGTATTCTGGTCGTATAGGAAATTATTAAGCTGCTTTGCCATGACAAAATTAAAACCTGCTGCCCAATTGACATTTCCCGTCTCCGTGCCATTCCAGTTCTCGGAATAGTATGATTGACTCAGCAGCAAATTGAAATCACCGGATTTCTTCCAGTTTTCTGCAGCGAGGCACAGCGATGAAATTAGAAATGCGAATATCAGTAATCTTTTCATGATAAATCTCCTCTAAGAATCTTTTTTCAGATTGACGTCAAGCTGATTGAATGGGATCACGATACCAGCTTTATCAAAGGCTTCTTTTACGCCTTCCATGATATCAAAATGGACATCCCAGTAATCTGCTGCATCTGCCCAGATACGGACGGTGATATCGATAGAGCTGGCGCCGAAATTTCCGATTCTGATGAATGGTGCCGGTTCTTTATGGATTTTTGGGTGGTCTGTTATCACTTGCAGGATAACAGATTTTGCTTTGGCAATATCGGTATTATAATCCACACCAAATACCAGCCCGATTCTGCGAGTGGGTTCTGATGAATAATTGGTGATAGTACCATTAGAGACCTGGCTGTTTGGCAAAATGATCCGCTTGTTGTCCGGCGTGTTCAAAATTGTGTGAAATATTGAGATTTCTTTAACTGTCCCCATTATGCTGCCGGTTTCAATGAAATCACCGATTTTATAGGGTTTAAGGACATTGATCAGCACGCCGCCGGCAAAGTTTTGTAAGCTTCCCTGCAATGCCAGACCAAAGGCTAATCCCATCGCACCCAGAATTGTTATAAATGCCGTCATTTTGATGCCGATAATTGTGGCACAAGTTATAAGCAGTAAGAATTTGAGTGCAAAACTCAAAAGTGACAGAACAAATTTTGTGACTGTTACTTCCGTCTTGGAGCGGTCCATAGCTTTACGGGCAATATTTATTATCATCCGGATTAAAAAGGAACCAATAACCCAGATGAAAATTGCCAGAAGTAAAAGTCCTCCGTATCTGATTACGAGGTCAATCAGCCTCTTCAAGTAATATTGGAGATCAATATTCCTCATTTTTTCTCTCCTTGGTTAAGATAAAGAGATATTCTTAACTATCTATTCAGATTCGGCGAGACACCTGCAATTTCATTAGCTTCGCAGCGTGGCAAGGCTTCTATTATCTGATGATTGCGAGAATTCTCAAATTTTTCACTATCTGCTGCCGGATTTGCGGCAGCGCGGAAACCTGTATAATCATAGACAAAAACCTGATCGGTTGCCAGAAAAACATCAAAAAAAGTAAATTCATCACCCCAGTCATCCACCACTTTTATATCCCAGGACATCTCCGAGGTGCAGGTCCAGGTGAAAAATTCACCCGGATAGATATCGGAATACAGATCGTTGCTGCCCCAGGTGCCCTCATAAGAGGGTGATAGATATACTTCTTCTATATAAAAACTGGAAGAGGTATTATTGATCCAGATACATCCGGCATCGGGATGAATATCCACCCGCGTATAATTATCCTCTATTACTGTAGCGGAGACCGAACCCTCAAAAACCGTGTAGCCATTAAAATCTATCTGCTTGGTTACGGAAATACCCACAGGATCATAAAATTTGGTAAGGTCACCCCAGGCAGGTATGATTTCTGTGGGACCATTATTGATGCTTACCCACATATCTGCATTTAAACTGAAACTTTCAATATCAAGACAGCCATAAACATTATCGATTGTTACAAATGCTGCCGTATTAGGATTAAGATCTGCATAAGTGGATGATACGTAATCTACCGTTTCCGTATTGATCTCATGCTGAAAATCAATAATTGCCCTACCGCCATTGACGTTTAAGCCGGCATCGCCATTCACTACCTCGATCACCACCGAACCATTAGCCGGCACATTGCCTACTACATACGAACTGCTCCCCAGATTGTAAATATAAACGCGTGCCGGGTTCGCCGACAAATTTGATATCTGGATTTGAGCTGAATCATCGTCTTTGTCATCTGTCTCACAGGCAAAAATAAATAGTACCATTATTGCCAGTATCATCAATTTAATAAATATTTTCATCTTCCTTGTCCTCCTGATTCTTTCTTTCCCCCACAATTATCTTTCTCCGATATTTGTCAAGGGATTAGGGACTGGTGATTGGTGATTGAAGATGGTGATTGGGGATTGGTGATTGGTGATTGGTGATTGGTGATTGGTGATTGGTGATTGGTGATTGGGGATTGGGGATTGGTGAGAAGTGAGAAGTGAGAAGTGAGAAGGGGAGGAAGATGCGAAGATGTGAAAATGCGAAGATGGGAAATTGAAGATGGTGATTGGTGATTGGTGAATGGTGAGTGGTGAATGGTGAGTGGTGAATGGTGAGTGGTGAGAAGGGGGGAAAAAAAAGAG
>CAZRXY010000025.1:0-8135 GCA_964604155.1 uncultured Candidatus Cloacimonadota bacterium
GTGGGGTGGGTATAAAGATTAGAAGCTGTATTTGATTTTTAGATAGAGCATATCATTTTGTGAGTATCTGCCAAAGTTTCCGTCATTGCCGGTGAAGATATTTGCGCCGAGTTGGAGATTGATGCCATCTGAGAAGTCATAGCTGATTTTGGGTCTGATGAGAGAATCTTTTTCATTTAAGCCGCAGTAGGCGAGCACAGAGAGCTGTAACGTCTCTCTTAGAAGAGATTTGGAGGCAAAAATGGTGATAGTGGTAGTTAATTGATCATTTTGGATAATGTTCTCGTAAGCGGTGATGTATTCCTGAATGAATTGGAGGCTGTAATCGATATTCAGCAGGTTGTGGTCAATTCCCAGCAGATAGTGTAAGTAGTTCTTTCTGGCGAGTGCGTTTTGTGACAAATCACTGGAGGCAAGATATTTATCAAAATAGCAGGCAGCTTCACCCCGCACTACAATTGAGCCAAGGTTTTTGCTGAAGCCAGCGCCGGTCAGAGGCAATCTGTGATATTCCGGTATGATCAAGAGCGAGGAGTCTATCTGGGTGTAGATATGCAGAGCGGGGTTATCGTCCCAAAGCCAGGCAGCCATTAATTCAAAATCAATACTACTGCTGAGGTGTGAGAATTTTAGAGCAGCTTCGCTGTTTGACAATTTATCTGATACAGAAGCGTGTGAATAATCGTAATATACTTTCTGTTTGAATTTGGGGGTGAACTCCCAGACGGAGCCTTTTTGGGGAGCAATATTGGGTTGGAAAGAGGGTATCCAGACCAGTTCAATGGTAGAATTGCCAAGAAAGTAATCCAGTTTTGCGGCATTAATACCGATTCTTATTTCCTCAAAATCGGGCAGGATAAATTCCGAAAGGTTTTTGGGAGAAATCACATCAGTGATGAAAACGCCTTCTGCCTTGCCCCAGATGATCTGCTGTTTCCCCAGCCGCAGATCGAAATTTGCCCAATAAAGGTCAATATATGCCTGCCGGAGTGAAATATCGGTATCTATTTTCAGGGCATCATAATTAAAAACAGGATTAATAAGAAAGGCTGAATTTCTGTTTCGGTAATCAAGCCGCCAGTCAAAAGTATTCTGGAGGACGGAATAGCCGGCATCAGCTTGAGTGAGAGAACCCCAATAGACTCTGGTGAAGCCCTTGTGTGATAATTGAGCGTGAAGGGGAAGCATAAAGACGAATATAATCAGTGCCGGAAGCGTAAGTATCCTATAGCGTTTCATGTTATAAGCCTCTCTTCATATACCTTTCGGAGAAATAAGTATCTTGAACGCCGGAATTAAGCTCCACGTTTTTCAATTGCATCACTGTTTTATGATCAGATTGGATATTAAGCATTTCTGAGTGAGTGATAATATCGAGTTCCTCGATATTTTCGATATTTTTTACAGTAAGGATTTTTAGAAGTTCTCCATCTTCATCATAAAATTCCTTCTTTTTTGTGATCCATTTATCTTTTATAACCCAGGAGATAGTACTGGAATACATATAATCATCTTCTTTGGGTGTGCTTTTTACAAGGTAGCACATATATCCTTCAAATACTTCTTCGCCTAGAGCGGTGTGATCATCTTTTTCGGGAGAGCGGTCACCCAGATCGTCATAGGTGAAATCTGACCCCATAAAATAATCGCCTTTGCTATCTGAGGATATCCTTTTGATTCTCTTGAGAGCCGGCAGATAGATCCATTGATCATCATATTTATCTTCCTGCAAGTAGCTCCAGCTCATAAAGCTGGTATTATATACATCAGCCGGAGCAGTGAAGAACATGATTTTTTTCTCTATATCAGTTGATTTTTTTTGGAATTGTCTGATCTCGCGAACACGCTCATCACCACGGGAATTGATAAGTGTCATAGTAAGAGACGCCGTTTGGTCTTCACCGGCAGGGCGGTCATAGACTTTTTGCATAATTTCCAAGCCGCTAAAATCCTGGGTGAAAGAAAGCGACGCCATTAGCATAAGTGCCAGGGTAAAGGCTATATTTTTCATAAATTACCTCTTTTTTTTAAAGAACAGATTAGATTTATAGAGCAGCAGATACATAATTGTCACGGTGCCGGCGAAGCTGGTGAACATATTAAGAGAGACCAGGGCACCCAGGCTGCGGTTAGGTGGAAAGACAGAAAAGAGCAGCACCAGAAAGCCGGCGATCACTACGGTGGCATTGAAAATTATGGCACGACCTGAGTGGTGCATAGTCATTTGCATCGTGAGAGCTTTATCATTAGTAGCGGCGGCATAGATGCGATAGCGTTCTATAAAGTGCACGGCATAATCTATCCCAATACCTATAGCAATGCTGGAAATAAGAGCCGTAGTAGTGCTGAGCGGGATATTTAGAATACCCATCACACCGAAGCCGATCACGGCAGTGATCACAATAGGCACGGAACCGATCAAGCCGGCAGCGGTATTTTTGAACATTGCAGCCAGCAGAATGATGATAATAAACAGGGACAATACCAGGCTCATAATCTGCCCTTTTAGAATCAGATCGGTGAAAACCAGTGCTTTATAGCCGGAACCGGCGTAATTAAGATTAATTCCCAGAGTGGCGAAAAGAGGTCTGAATTCTTCTATTAGTTCAATGGCACTATTTATCGTCCGGGAATCATCTTTTTTGAGCTGAATAGTCAGGTTTGCGGTTTTATAATTGTAATCTACTACTTTAGCAAGGTTTTTGGGATCACCGCTCATTTCATAGAGCAGCAGATACTGGGCGTTCAGTTCAGCAGATTCGGGGATTTTTGCACTGGCTTCTTCATCAGAGTGCATCACTTTATTCATCCTTTTCAGGTAGTCTGCCAGTGAAAATGAATTTCCCACAACCTGCAATTCATTTTCCAGATTATATTGCAGCTTATCCATCAATTCCAGCACCGCAGGTAATTTGAAAGCATCATCGTGATCAGATTCCAGAACTACGTTCAGATTGCTGGTGCCGCCAAAATGTTGATTGATAAATTTATCGGTGAGCACGATATTGCTGTCTTTTTCAAATTTATCCAGAAAACTGGAATTTATCCAGACCAAAGTGATCCCAAAAACAGAAAGTGCCACAATAACAAAGGTAAGAGCTATAGTGATAACTTTGTATTTCACAACAGCATTGGCAAACCTGTAGGCGAGAGGGTCTGATGAGTTTTGGCGTTTAGTTTTTGATTGCGGTTTCCTGTTTGTATAGCCAAATAGCAGTATTGCTGCCGGTATGAGCAGCAGAGAAAGCAGCATGGCAGCCATCACGCCAAAGGCAGTGAATATGCCGAAGTATTTAATGGGATATACCTGAGAGGTAAGCAGCGAGAAGAAGCCTACAGAAGTGGTAACAGACGTCATCACTACCGGTTTCCACATGCTTTTAATCATATCGGAAACGGCTTCCCGGCGACCGGATTGCGGGTGGGACTTAATATAAAAGTCCAGATGGCTGTAGAGATGAATGCCATCCGCAACGCCGATGGCTATCAGCATCACGGGGATCATGGTGGAGACGGCATAGACGGGGATACCTGCGGCAGCCATCAGCCCAAATGTCCATACTACGCTACAAAGCACGACCAGCAGCGTGAATAGCGTATTCTTGAAACTTTTGAGCACAGAGAGTAATACAATAACAATAACCCCTATAACGAGAGGCACCATTTTTTTCATATCGCGCGGGCCCAGATATGCCATTTCACCTTCCACGATGGGGCTTCCTGCTACGTACAGATTCTCCGGCATCTCATAGGATGCGGTGATATCAAGTATCTGGCGATAAAATGACTGGCTGAAGGCATCATCGGCAATCTCTGCTATGATCACCGTTACTTTTTCATCTTCAGATACTATTCTGCCAAAGATCATCTCATTGTTACGGACATTTTCGGCTAGTTCACGCAATTCAGCTTCGCCATACGGCACTTTCTGATAAAAAGCCTTCACGTCCAGTCCGTAATCAGAGCCGGTTATATTATCGGCAGTGTAGAGCGATGTTATATCGTCTTTATTGATCTCTTTCATTTTACCCAGTTGGATCGTGAGGTCTTTCACCTTCTGCAGAGTGCTGCTATTATAAATCCCCTGAGGATTTTCTATAGCGATAATGATAGCGTCTTTTATGTTAAATATCTCTTCTGCCTGATCGCTGTAGATAAAGGCAGGATGGCGTTGCGGCATATATTTATCCAGGTCTGTTTCCATCCTGGTATTCTGCCGCATAACGCGGAAAAAGAGAACGGTGATCACTATAAATATCACCAGTAAAATCCAGGGGTATTTCAGCAGTCTGTTAATGGCATTTTCCACAATTTTTCCTTTTATCAGCCGATCAGGTTTTTTATGTCGTCTTCTACAGTTCCAATTCCGGCAATATTAAAGTTTTTTACCAGAACATCTACGACCGCCGGTGAGAGGAAAGCCGGCAGAGTTGGACCCAGGTGGATATTTTTTATGCCTAATGCCAGCAGTGCCAGCAGCACTGCCACAGCTTTTTGTTCATACCAGGCAATATTAAAGACAATAGGCAATTCATTTATATCATTAAGCTGAAATACATCTTTCAGTTTCAGGGCAATAACAGCCAGAGAATAGGAATCGTTGCATTGTCCGGCATCGAGCACGCGAGGGATACCATCTATATCGCCAAGATCAAGCTTGTTATAGCGATATTTGGCACAACCGGCTGTGAGGATCACGGTATCAGGTGGCAGAGCTTCGGCAAAATCGGTGTAATAATTTCTTTCTTTATGACGACCATCGCAGCCGGCCATGACTACAAATTTCCGGATGGCACCGGATTTTACGGCTGCTACGATCTTATCTGCCAAGGCAATTACTTGATTATGGGCAAAGCCTCCGATAATTTTACCGGTTTCAATTTCTGCAGGTGGCGGGCAGGTTGCTGCCATTTCTATGATTTGCGAAAAATCTTTGGACTTTCCATCTATCCGTTCGGCAATATGCGGAACACCGGGATAGCCAGCCATACCTGTCGTGAATATCCTGTCTTTATAGGCGTCTTTGAGTGGGATAATGCAGTTAGTGGTCATCAGTATAGGCCCATTAAAGCTGGCGAATTCCTCATTCTGCTTCCACCAGGAATTGCCGTAATTACCCACAAAGTGTTTATACTTCTTAAAAGCAGGATAATAATTTGCCGGCAGCATCTCTGAATGCGTATATACATCTATACCGCTATCCTCAGTTTGGTTTAACAGGTCTTGCATATCCCGCAGGTCATGACCGGAAATCAGAATTCCGGGGTTTTTGCCGACTCCGATATTGACTTCCGTGATTTCGGGGTGACCGTAAGTAGAAGTGTTTGCTTGATCGAGGAGAGCCATGGTTTTCACAGCCATATCTCCGGCTTTCATCACCATGGCGATCATCTCATCAAGAGTCAGTTCTTTGAGCGTGGAAGCCAGTCCCTCGATGAGAAATTTATAAATCTCATCACTTTCCTTGCCCAGCATTGCCGCATGCTCAGCATAGGCAGAAATACCCTTCATCCCATAGGTTAAAAGTTCCCGCAGGGAACGGATATCTACGTTTTTCGTAGCCAGCACGCCGACCTTTTCTACTTTGGCTGAAAATTCTTCCAGTGTGGAACCTGTCCACGAGAGGGCATCATGCTTAATGTTTTGTCCTTTTTTTAGTCTGTCTCTGATAGTGAGCCCTTCTTTGATGAGAGCTATTATGCGTTCATCATCAAAATTTGCATTGGTGATCGTGGCAAATAGAGCTTTGGCGATAAACAAACCGGCGGCGGGGTCATAGTTTTTTTCAGCAGCAAGGGCTATACCCTTGAGGGTATAAACTAAAATGTCTTGAAGATGGGCTGTTTGTGCCGGCTTGCCGCACATTCCCTTATTATAGGCACAGCCTTGATTCTTCATAGTTTCCTGACATTGATAACAGAACATACTCATTTTTCCTCCTTATTTATTATGAGTTTTTTTGCACAAATTTTGTGGCGGTAAGCGGTTTGGGAGTTTTTATCACCAGCACGCGTATTGGCTTTTCTGAGTGATTATAGATACTATGCACGATGTCTTTGGGGCTCTCGATAATGTCATCGGCTGCAACCTCCGATTTCTCCTCTCCAATCAAAATTGTGGGAGTGCCTTCTAATACATAAAACACTACATCTACCGGCGTGATATGAGGTTTTAGACCCTCGCCGGGCTGCAGAAGCAGATGCATGATCTGAGCATGCTCAGTATCATAAAGTTTATAGCTTTGGATGCCGTGGGGATTGCCTGCCACTGGCAAATCATTATAGTTTCTTATGATCATTATACTATCTCTCCTTTTATTGATATTACATTCACTTTCACCATCATCACCTTTGCGGCTTTTTCCAGAGCCTTTTGCACTATGAATTCCGTCCCGCCACAGCAGGGCACCTCCATCCTGACTATCGTGATAGAATTTATGTCCTGCGTTTTGAAGATAATTTCCAGCTTTTCTATGTAATTTTCTATATCTTTATCTAATTTGGGGCACAATACTATCGGAACCCTTCCTTTGATAAATTTAGCGTGAAAATCCGGAAAGGCAAACGGAACGCAGGTTGCTGCTATTAATAAATCCGCATTTTTCAGATACGGTGCCGAGGGGTGCAAAAGATGCAATTGCACGGGCCAGGTGCGTAACTGGGGGGTGGTCTTTATTGATACCGATTCCTGCTGCGGCTGGCGGTCTATCACTTTGGTCTGCACCGAAGGACAGCCACCCGAAGGGCAATTGTCCTCCTCAAATTTAGGTATAGAAATACCCTTCCTTAATAAAATCGATACTGCCTGCTGCAGATATTCCTTTTGGTCATGAGCACGCAGATGCTTCAGATGTGCCTTGATCGTATTTGCCCCCGCCTTGATGATGTTTTCCATAACCTCTGCCTCGTCATAAGGCTCGGCTTCGCGAGTGGTTACCGATATCGCTTTCTGAGGACAATCACCAAGGCAGGCTCCCAATCCATCACAAAAAAGATCACTTACTAATCGGGCTTTGCCATCGATTATCTGCAATGCCCCCTCAGGACAACCCGGAACGCAATCGCCACAGCCATTGCATCGAGCTTCATCAATCCGGATAATATTCCTTTTCAAATTGCCTCCTATAGTTAATGCTAACTAACATTACTTATCAAAAAAAAATCAGGTTATCATTTTTCGCACTGCATAAAAAAGCTGTCTGCCTTCCAGTACGAGATCAAAATTATATTCTGCGAGGCACCACTGGTTAACCAGCAGCCTCAGCGAACCAAAGATAATACGGAACATTTCGCGGGCGGGTATATCGGATCGCAATTCTCCATTTAGTTGACCCTCGCGGATAATTTCCTGCATAATGCTGCCATGCTGGTGCATAATATCCAGCATTTTGCGGGAAAACCTGTGGTCATCCATAAAGATGCCTTCGGCAAACATCACTCTGGCAGCACGCGGGTCGGCAGCAAAACGGGTATATCTGTCCATAAGAAATTTTTCTATTTTTTCCAGGCAGCTTAAGTGATGCTGATCATTATCAGACAGAACAAATTCAGAAATATTCTGGAATCGGTTCAGCATCGCCAGGATAATATCCGCTTTGGAATTGAAGTGCCTGTATAGTGCCGGCTCAGAAAAACCCGCTTCTGCGGCAACCTTTTTGATAGTAAGATTCTGAATACCCTGCTCGGCAATGAGCCGGATGGCAATATCCACAATCTGCTGCTGCCGCTCTGTCAACTGCATAAGCACCCCCTTTTTTTATGTTCACGTGCCAATAGTTAGTGAGTGCTAACTATTGTCAAGAAAAATCTTTTTTTACTGGCACACCCCCGTTTTTTTTAGAACTTAATCCTCAACTGCATATATTCTGCATACCTCCCCTTATACTTCTGTCGGCATTTCAATTTCCACGAACTGAATATGTAGTTTACCAGCGTTGTTAATCTGTAATAGATAAATACTTGCTTTCCCGGGTCTCGTTTTCTATCAGACATCATATTCATAACCACTTTGTTTAACATAAGACGTAAATCGTCCAAACTATATATCAGATTCAGGGCAGCTAATAACAACAAATTCATCATTTTCAGCCTTTGATATTCCATTAATTGCATCTTTTCCCAGCCAAAATCCTGTTT
>CAZRXY010000026.1:0-33959 GCA_964604155.1 uncultured Candidatus Cloacimonadota bacterium
TGGTGAACTTGACTGGTGGATAAATTCTGGCAGTATAGCCTTATCATCTGGAGTTTACACGCAGTTTTACCGTCGAGATTAAATTTGTCCCTTCGTCCCTTCATCTCTTCTCCTCCTCAAACCTTCAAACCTTCGATTTTCAGACTTCACCTCTTCATTCTCTCATTCCCTAATCCCTAATCTGGCATCCCCCTGTTTTTATAATTTTTGGTATTGTTAAATGGTTCATATTAAGTGAGATAAAGATTGTTTTCAAGGTCAATCATTGCGAAGGTCAAATTTAATTCTTATCATGTAGAAGGTCTGGCGACTAATAACTTCATAAGTTCAATATTCCAAACAAACAAAAAAATTTCGGGGGTATGCCAGATTGGAAGAATACATTGCCAAAAAATTAAAAGAGTGCATATATATTTCTAAAAAAACGAAAAAGTGTGGCAGATACAGGTTATAGCTATATGTATTAATAATATACGGTGTCACTTTGGTGCCACTCTTTGTTTTATCAGTGTTGCATGTTGTTTGTGAGTGTCTTATATGGTAAGTGAGGTGGGATGCTGGTTGGCAGTTGAACCTCTTGGCGGTCTATTTTACAGGCGTGCCCACTTATTCGCACATTCCCGGGATTATTTTTTAATGGCTCGGGAATCGGCAAGGCAGGTAAATATTCGATTTACCTGTTATAGCCGGTGCAAAGCTTAGTGAAACAATGGGACGCCTGCTTAATCAGTACCTTAATACCGCCTGTCTCAAAGCTATTGCCGGGAATATTATTTTTTAAGTTTGGCGATGGCGTTTTCGGCTGCTTTTATAAGAACATATTTAGTGGGAGCAGTTGTAAGCAGAGGGTGGGTGCCGATTTGAAATGAGATAAGTTCGAAGACAGAGACATTTTTTTGAATAGCCAGAGCGATCACATTGATAAGTTCGCCGGTGGAATCGCCACCGATAATTTCGCCGCCGATGATAGCGTGGTCTTGAGGAGAAACGGTGAGCCTGACCATAAGGCTGGATGAGCCGGGTAGGGTTCCGGGGTGACGGTCAACGTCCTCAAATTCTCCTATAACATATTCTACTCCTGCCTGTTGGGCTGCCTGCTCAATAGCCCCTGCCGAGGCGAAAGAGATGCCCCCGATTTTGGTAGAGAAAACGGACAAAGTGCCGGCGAAATGTCGAAGCAGGTTTATATTAAAAAGGTTGTAGCCCAGAATACGAGCTTCAGCAGTGGCAGTGGATGCCAGCATGATATTATCTGTACGGCCTGTGATAAAACCGATAGTGCCGGCACAATCTCCCACCGCGAAAATATCCGGCATTGACGTTCTCATATATCGATCTACAGTGATAGCATTATTATCATTGATGATTAGACCTGCAGATTTTGCCAAATGTGTATTTGGTTTATAGCCAATGGCACAGATGACTAAATCTGCGGGTATTTTTGAACCGTCGGAGAGTTTTACACCTGTTACGGAGTTATTTTCTCCGAAAATCTCAGTAACTTTGCAGCAGGTTTTTAGAATAATACCGGTATTACGGATAACCTCATCTGCTTTTTCTGCCACCTCTTTTGAGAAGGCTTTGAAGAGGCAGCAATTTTCCATTTCTATTAGTGATACGATTTTGTCATCAAATTTGGAAAGTTGCTCAGCCACTTCCACGCCGATGAAGCCTCCCCCAATGACCACAATATTCTTTGCTTTGTCAGATTTAGTTTTTAATTTTTGGATAGCATTATAGCTTTTGATGATATATTCAACGCCGTCCAGATCATATCCTGGGATGAAGGAGGGCACTATAGGGAGAGAGCCTGTAGCAAAAACAAGCTTTTGATAACCGAATTCCTGACCCTTTTTTGTTTTCAGGATTTTTGCTTCCACAGAGATATCTGTAACCTCATCAATAACCACTTCTCCACCTGCATCCAGAAATGGTTTGGGTCCCATGAGGTTCTTATCAATATCACCCAGGTCATAGAAGATATACGGTATCCCGCAGGGTACCAGCCCTTTTTCTTCATCTTTGATCATCAGAAAGCTTTTATCTGTATGTTGCTTTCTACCGGTTACACCGGCAATAATACCCGAGGGACCTCCACCAATAATAATAACGTCATAATTTTTCATTAATTACTCCTTTTTTTTAATACAAAAAAATATCTAAATCAGTTGCCTGTAAATCATTCTTACTTTTTTTATACCACTTCCACGATAATGGAATCATTGGTGAAAATGCAGATATGGGCGGCAATCTGAAGTGATTGATAGGCAATATCTTTTGCGGAGAGATTACTGAATTTCACCAGAGCTTGAGCGGCAGCGAGGGCAAAATTACCGCCGCTTCCGATAGCAACCAGACCTTCATCGGGTTCCAGCACGTCACCATTACCCGAAAGCAGCAGAATATTTTCCTTATCTGCTACAATCATCATAGCTTCGAGGTGCCTTAGGATTTTATCAGAACGCCATTCTTTGGCGAGTTCCACTGCAGAACGGAGTAAATTGCCTTTATACTGCCGGAGCTTGTCTTCAAATTTTTCTGTGAGTGTGAAAGCATCTGCAGTAGCTCCTGCAAATCCCACTACTACCTTGTCATCATATAATCTTCGGATTTTACGGGCAGTTGATTTCATAACAGAATTACCCAAAGTAACCTGGCCATCTCCGGCGATGGCAATATTGCCCTGGTGCATTACTCCAATAATTGTAGTGCCGTGCATTTGCGTATTCATGATTTCCTCATAAAAGGAGCCTGTGAAATTATTATAGACTCCGCGTTAATGATTAAGATTTCTTAAGTTTTTTGTTCATTCCTGTTTTTGCTTCGTGGTATTCCGTTTCTGTATTCACTTCCCAGATGTTTATTTTGGAAGTTATTCCTTTGGCAATATTATCCACGGCAGTCATGGCTGTAAGCATTGAATGATCTTGATTATTATAGCGATGCAGACCATTTCGTCCCACCATATAAAGGTTGGGGATAGAATCCACGAAATGGCGGATATGCTCGAACTGGTCATAGCTGCCGAAATATGCCGGATAGGTTTTTGCAGTGCGGATAACCACAGAATCCAGCACATCATTGCGATCGATGATATCAATTTTTACCATTTCATCAATCCCCAGTTGTGCCATTTTGCTGTCTTCCCAGTGCCACATTTCATCGCTTTCATTCAGGAAATATTCCAAACCAAGCCAGACATTATTCTCATCTGCCACCAGATAGGGGCTCCAGTTATTAAAAACCTGCACGCGTCCCACTATCACATCGCGTTCCTGAATATAAATCCAGTTATCGGGTACAATATCGTTCACGGTAGGATGGGGACTTTTATTTTTTACTTTAAGTTTTTTAAGCAGCAGACCTACAGTGATAAAATCGCGGTATAATAAGCCTTCTGCCACTTTTTTGGCAGATGATTCCACTTTGTCTCCCATACTTAGTATCAGGTCTTTAACGGGCATGGTCGAGAAATAGAAATTGCCTGTAACAATTTCCTTTTCTCCGTTCTCCCTATCTGTTATTTCGGCAGCGGTAATATTTTCACCATCATACAAAAATCCGGTACATTTCTTTTTCATAAATAGTTTACCACCTTGCTTTTGCACCAGGTCTGCCACGGTTTCCCACATCTGACCCGGGCCGTATTTGGGATAGGTAAATTGCTCAATCAGGCTGGTTTCGGTGCCTTTTTGCCCAATAGACTTATCTTTTTTTACCAGAGCACGCAGGGCATGCAGGACAGCTTTTGAGATAGAGAGTCCTTTAACTCGCTGAGCACCCCATTCCGGGCTGATATTATCCGGCGTGATGCCCCAGACTTTGGTAGTGTAATCGCGAAAAAAAGTGTTATAAAGTTCCTTGCCAAAACGGTTAATATAAAAATCAGCCAGAGATTTTTCTTTTCTGATGGGGAAAAGCCTTATCCAGAAGTAACTAATTCCTATCTTAACGCAGCGCCAAATCCCCAGGTTTAAGATAGTCTGCAAATTTAGCGATATGGGATAGGGGAAAAAGCGGCGGAGGAAAAAAATCCGTGAAAGCCGGTTACGAACAAGCAGAACCTTGTCTTCTTTTTCCGGGTCGGGGGCATTTTGGGCAGAAGAGAGTGGTATATCACGGTTAAGCTTGCGGTCATCTCGGCTGGGAGCTCCCTGCAGGGGTAAGATATTCTGCCACCATTCCATCACCCTGTCTGATTTGGAGAAAAATCGGTGACCACCAATATCTATACGGTTTCCTTTGTAATTAACAGTTCTTGATATACCACCAATTTCATCACTCATTTCATATATAACGGGCTCAATATCTGTGTTTTTTTGCAATTCATAGGCAGCAGTGAGACCGGCAGGTCCTGCTCCGATGATTATCGCCTTCCTTTTTGTTCCCATTTTCTCCCCTCTTATCTATTTTTTTCTATTATACAGCAAATATTTTCTTGCCAGGAAATTCCAGACAAAAACGACGATGGTAGCGATTGGATTTGAGTACTCAATGATCATTTTTGGTCCCTCGGTGAGAAACCAGACAATAACAGCTTTTAGCAACAGCCCAACCACTCCAATAATGGCAAAGGCAATAAAATCGTAGCTTTGTTTCTGCAGACGGCGAGTGCGGAATATCCAAAGCGTGCTGAGGACATAATTAGCCGCCAGGCCCAGAATAAAAGATATAATTGTTGCATAAACTTCATAGATATCAAATACACGCACAGCAATGATGGAAGCGGCATAATCAACTATAAAGGCGAATCCGCCGACAAACAGGTAGCGGAAAAACTGAATAAAAGTATTATCTGTTTCTAATACGAAATACTTATTCCACAGGTTCTTTATCCCCATCTTCCTTGTCCTCGTTTTCCGGATTTTCTACCTCAGGCTCAGCTGTTTCGGGAACTGTCTCCAGGCTCATATCTTTTACTTTCTGATATTTCTTTAATACGAATTCACGTTCCGCCTCAGGTGTGTTAGCCAGAGTAAGACGGAAGATGTCCTCGGAAGTCAGCGTTTCCTTATCCATAAGCTCCTGAGCCATAGCTTCCAGGAGAACTTTGCGTTCCGTTAAAATCTCAAGGGCACTTTTATAAGCTACAATGATGAATTGGTGAACTTCTTCGTCTATCAGTTTTGCCGTCTCTTCGCTTACATGCTCCATAGAGCCCAGGTCTTTTCCCAGAAATATCTGGCTCTCTTTTTTGGATACTGTCATGGGACCTATCTTATCACTCATGCCCCAGGTGGTTACCATTTGTCTGGCAATATCGGTGGCTCGCTCGATATCATTAGAAGCTCCGGTAGTTACGCCTGTGTGACTAAAAATCACCTCTTCGGCGCATCTTCCGCCAAATAGTCCCACCAGTACCTGCATCAGATAATCCCTTGAGTAGTAAGTGCGCTCTGTCTGCAGAAAATGTGTAGCTCCTCCGGTGAAGCCCCGCGGGATTATGGTCACCTTGTGGATAGGTTCTGCTTTCTCCTGAAATATTGAGCACAGCACATGACCCACTTCATGATACGCAGTTATCAATTTATCTTCTTCCGAGATGACCTTGCTTTTGCGAGCTTTGCCCAGCGTTACCTTATCCTTTGCTTCTTCAAAATCATCCATTTCTATCTGTTTTTTGCCTTTGCGTGCAGCTAAAAGGGCTGCTTCATTCACCAGGTTTGCCAGGTCTGCGCCGCTAAAGCCCGGCGTTCCTCGTGCTATCAAAGTGAGGCTGGCATCCTTATCCAGCGGCAATTTGCTGGAGTGTACTCTCAAAATTGCCTCTCTGCCTTTGATATCTGGTAGATCGACTACCACTTGACGATCAAATCTTCCGGGACGAAGTAAGGCTGTATCAAGTACATCGGGGCGATTTGTGGCAGCTATGACAATTACCGCATCATTTTCATCAAAACCGTCCATTTCCACCAGTAACTGGTTGAGGGTTTGTTCCCGCTCGTCATGTCCGCCACCCAGACCTGCACCGCGTGATCTGCCCACTGCGTCTATCTCATCAATAAAAACAATGCAGGGAGAATTCTTTTTGGCTTCCAGAAACATATCTCGCACTCGCGAAGCTCCTACACCTACAAACATTTCCACGAAATCTGAGCCTGATATGCTGTAAAACGGCACCTTGGCTTCTCCGGCAACTGCCTTGGCGAGAAGAGTCTTACCGGTACCGGGTCTGCCCACTAATAGAACTCCCCGTGGTATTCTGCCACCTAAACGCTGAAATTTTAATGGTGATTTCAAGTATTCCACGATCTCTTCCAGCTCTTCCTTTGCTTCATCTACCCCGGCAACATCCTTAAAGGTTACTCGTGTTTTGCCACCGTCTGCCAGACGTGCCCTGCTTTTTCCAAAACTAAACACCTGACCCGAGCCACCACGCATTCCCCGCATCATAAAAATCCAGATGCCAATGAATATCAGAAACGGCAGCCAGGCTCCGATCATTGCTAAAAATCGTGACGGTTTATTTGAGACAATATTTATGCCCATCTCGTTTAATCGCCAGACTATCTGCGGGTCTTCGAAAGGAAGATACGTCGTGTATTCTTGACCATTTGAGCCCGTAGCCCTGATGTCCTTATCAGTGAAAAATACTTTCACCAGTTCCCCCGCCTGGGCTTTGGCATAAAACTCGGAAAAGCTGATCTGTTCTATCCGTGTGTCATTCATTTTATACATCTGGAACATGACAATTACAAAGAGTAACATTACTACAAGAAATGTATAATTTCTGGGGTTATGAAAACGGTACGGCTGCTTAGGTGTCCCGTTCTTACTGTTTTCAGGTTCCTTTCCCTTATTTTCATTCATTTAGAATAAATCTCCTTCTTTAATACGCCTAGATAAGGCAAATTGCGGTATCGCTCCGCATAATCAAGTCCATAACCTACCACAAAACTATTCCCGATATCAAATCCTTTATAGGATACAGCCACAGAACACTGCTGCTCTGGCTTCTTTAACAGAGTGCAAATCTCCACACTGCACGCTTTCTTGTCAAGAAGCCATTCTTTAAAGGTCTGCATAGTTAAACCGGTATCAATAATATCTTCGACAATAATAATATCCTTGTTACAGGCTTCAGCTATCAGATGCTGCCTGATCTTTACTTCTCCGCTGCTGAAGGCACTGGTATTATAGCTCGACAGGTTGACAAAATCAAGCTCGACAGGGATTTTTATTGCGCGGCAGAGGTCAGAAAAAAAGATCACCGCCCCTCTCAAGACGCCGATTAGTAACGGCGTTTTACCCTGATAATCATTTGTAATCTGTTTGCCTAATTCTTCCACTCTTGCCTTTATCTGGACTTCAGTTAATAATATTCTTTCCAGGTCCCTGTTCATTTATCACCTCTTCTTTTTTTTAATTCTTTCCGCTGCTCTTGATTTCTGATGGCGGATTTTCTCAATTTTTAACATTAAGATGCTGCCAGTTTCTTCATTGACAGCCACCCGTTGATCGAGCCGGTGTCCGGCGATCCAGATGATCTTATCCTGATCTGTGAAGATAAGTGTATCCGCTCGTTCATGAGCGGGGATTTTATGATCTATAAAAAAATCCTTGAGCTTTTTATGGTGGCTCATGCCAAACGGCATAAAACGGTCACCCGGATGGCGGTGGCGCACCACAAGGGGCCACTTCAGCTTTTCATAATCTATATAGGCTGTATCGGAACTGAGAAAAGTCTCGCGATCCTCCGGCAATTTCTTGATTTTCTTCATAGAAATACGCCAGCCAGAATAAGTAAACAGATTTCGCAGGCTGGGGATCTCCCGTTCTGCCTCTACTTCTTCTCTATCATATTTTTCGGCTGATAGAAACTTAAGATAATCATATTCCTTTAAAAGACAAACATTATCAGGTAACTGGATGCTGCGATTGCCCTGTGTGAATAGTGATTTCTCGATAAGCTCAAAATGCACCTGATAAAAATCCTGCTCAGAACCACTTAGCTCGCCAAATATATGACGATAGATATAAAATCGAAGCAAAGGACGAATCCTCAGCAAACCCTCGATTTTGAGATGATATTTTTGCTCATTATTATCCACCGTGATTTGACGCATTTTCTTCAAAGCAGTTGTCTTTAAGATTTCATCTGCCTGCAATAGAAAGGGTGCCGCCTCTGATATCTTTGCCACCGCCTGTGGATTTATATTTGATGCAATCCAGGGAAAGGCAATATTCCTGAGTTTGTTACGCGTGAATATGTTTTCCTGATTGCTCCTGTCTTCGCACCAGCAAACGCCCTCGGAAACCAGAAAATCGGTGATCTCATCGCGGGAAAACGGCAGTAACGGGTGAATTGTATAACCGCTGCGTGGTCTGATGCCGGCAAGTCCTGTGAGCACGCTGCCACGAAGTAACCGAAATAAGATCGTCTCTGCCTGATCACTCTGATTATGACCTAATGCTATCACATTAAACCTATAAATTTCCATCAAACTGCTGAACAGGTTACGCCTGAACTCTCGAAGATTGACTTCATTAAGTTTTTCTGCACCCGGTTCATAATCTTTGATCAGTAAAGAAATATTGTGAGAAAAACAAAACTCCTTGATGAATACGAGCTCACGGGCATTATCATCTCCTCGCAGATGATAATTTATATGAACTGCCAAAAGCTTTAATTTGTATTTACTGCGAAGGTGGATCAAAGCAAGCAATAAGCCCGTGGAATCTGGTCCTCCCGAAAAACCCACCATTACCCGATCGCGGTAGCCAATCAACCGCTTTTGACGGATATTTAAATCAAACCTGTCTAAAAAATTTTCTGCTTTCCTCATCTCGTGCCTTTATTTTTCTTAATTGCTCCTAACTATAAAACTTCAAATATGTCAATCAAAAAACAAATTGCTGCCATACCCCCATATTTTTTTATGCATGGCTCAAAATCACCCCACAGGGGTGATGGGATAATTTTGAATTATGAATTTTGAATGTTGAATGAATTACCCCGTGCTTTTAGCTTGGGGTTGGCGCTGCGACCCCCCTCCAAAAAAAAGTCTTGACTTATAATATTATAATATCATATTTGTCTAAGATGAGCAAAAGGAGGATATGATGCTTGATGAATTTGTAGTATCAAAGCTATCGAAGTTCTTTAATGTGATCTCAAATCCGGTGCGGATCAAGATTATCTATGCTTTAGCGGAAGATAAGAGTTTATCGGTAACTGAGATTTCAGAGAAGATCGACGTACCTCAAAACACCTTATCATCTCACCTGAAGATACTGTATGAGGGTGCGTATTTGAATAAAGAGCAGAAATGGAGGAATATATATTATTCGATTCGCGAGCCCAAATTAAAAGAAATTTTGGAGACGGGCACCAAGATATTGTATAATAAGTGGGAAGGCAATTGGGAAAAGATAGCAGGAGCCAAGGAAAAACTTGAGAGGGCAATAAAGTGAAAGGAGCTTCAATATGGAGAAGATAATACCCAGGTGGGAGTGGCGGACTTTTGGCAGAGAATTATCTGAAGCAGCCAAATTGATTATGAGCAGTGGTGAATCGTTTGATCGTGAGAGTGAAGAGATTTACATATTATCAAAATTCAGTAATGATAACACAAAAATCCGTGATGAGCTGATGGATATAAAGACCCCTGTCCGGATTAATACGAAAACTTCTTTAGAGCAGTGGACAGTTTTAGCCAAATTTTCGTTTCCCATCCATATCAATGATCTTGTTTTAGTCTATAAGGCATTTGGTTTGGCACTACCATATTTGAAGAGAGATGAATACATTTACAGCGAGTATATGAAGGAGCTGATAGGGAGCAATCCTGATTTACAGATAGTACAGGTAAAAAAGGTACGCCATGGCTATATAATAGGTGATGCGATAGTGGAGATTGCCGAAGTGCAATTTGATGCTCATGTAACGCAAACGATAGCAGTAGAGCATGCAGATGAGGCTTTGGTGCTGGAAACAGTAGAAAAGCTTGGTCTTGCGAAATATGAAAACATAAATTATATAAAAGCCATGAAAAGGGCTTTTGGTCTAACTTATTAATCACAAGGGGATTAGATGGCAAATTATGCAATATTGGATATAGGGACAAATTCAATAAAATTCATGATATTTTCCTTAAAAAATGGGGAGTTGGAGATCAAATTAGAAATGAATAACATATCGCGATTGGGAGAAGGACTATCCAGGACGGGCAGGCTTTCGACGGAATCTATGCAAAGAAACATTGAAGCATTAGCAGGATTCATTTCTATGGCTAAAAAGTATAGCGTTAAGGAGATAATTGCAGTTGGCACGATGTGCCTGAGGAAAGCTGGTAATAGTGCAGAGTTTCTCAAGCTTGCCAAATCAGTCTTAAAACTGGATATCAAAGTGATAAGCGGTGAAGAAGAAGCCAGATTATCATATCTGGCAGTGTTATCTACAATAGTGCAAGCCGATAAGAATGTGGTAGTATTTGATACGGGAGGAGGCAGCACAGAATTCATTTTTGGCAACGGTATGGAATTTCGGCGTAAAATCAGCTTGGATTTGGGTGCAGTATATCCCACAGAAGAATTTCTGCATTCAGACCCTCCGCAAAAAGAGGAAGTGCGGCAAATGCTTGATTATATGCGGGACTTTTTTAGCAAAGCGATTGCTTCGCAGACCGTTAATTATCTGGTGGGTATAGGTGGTACGGTTACCAGTATGGGAGCTGTGATGCATAAATTGAAGGAATATGACCCCGATGTGATACAGGGGTCTGTGTTAGATTCTGCTGAGGTAAAGAGGCAATTTGAGATGTATAGCACAAAGAGTCTGGAGGAACGCAAAAAAATCATCGGATTACAGCCAAAGCGTGCTGATGTGATTCTGGCAGGAGCTGGGATAATTAAAACATTGATGGAATTAATGAAGATAGACAGATTGACGATCAGTGATCGGGGACTTAGGCACGGATTGATGTTTGATCGGTTTCATTAGGCAGTACAGGAGAAAAGATGGCAATATTTAGCAGTAAAAACAGGGAGTTAGAGGCAGAGATAGAAAGCTATCTTGATTTAGTATCTAATGCTGGGATGATCTTTGAAGAGGGCGTGAAAGCCTATATCCATGGCAAGATGAGCAAATTTGAAAAAAGCTTTCATGATATCACGGAACTTGAGAGTCATGCAGACAGTGTTCGCAGGGAAATTAAGCATAAGCTTTATACGTATATGCTGATACCGGAATCGAGAGGAGATGTTCTGGGTCTTTTGGAGACCTTGGATGAAGTGGTGGATATTTGCGAAAAAGTCTTGGAGCAATTCTCTATTGAGACCCCGGATATTCGAGATTTCTTAGCCGACGATTTTATTGAACTTGCTAAGCTGTCTGCGGTAACTGTGAGTGAAATAGTAAAAGGAGCCCGGGCATTTTTTACGGATATCACTATGGTGAGCTATTATGTAAATAAAGTGCATTTTTATGAGCATGAAGCAGACGATATGGAAGAGCAGGTAAAAAGGAAAGCTTTCAACAGTGATGAAATCCAGCGGTTTAGTTACAAAGTGCATATGCGTTATTTTGCCGAGAAAATTGCCAAAGTTTCCGACGTAGCTCAGGGCGTAGCAGAGCGACTTTCGGTTTATGCCATTAAGCGTAGAATCTAAATAACAAAGGAATAACCAGGTGCTGATAGTAGTATTTTTCTTATCGAGTGGTCTCTTTCTGGGCTGGTCTTTGGGGGCAAATGATGCAGCGAATATTTTTGGTACAGCAGTTGCCACCAAAATGATCAAATTTCGCACGGCAGCTTTGATCTGCAGTATCTTTGTGGTTTTGGGAGCTGTAATGAGCGGTGCCGGAGCCTCGCATACGCTGGGCGAATTGGGAAAGGTCAATGAACTGGCAGGAGCCTTTATTGTAGCATTAGCTGCTGCCCTCACAGTGCTGAGTATGACCAGGGCGGGTTTGCCGGTCTCCACCTCACAGGCTATCGTGGGTGCGATTATCGGCTGGAATTTTTATTCCAAGACAACTACCAGCTTTGATTCTCTTACAAAAATTGTGGGTACCTGGATATTTTCACCCATCCTCTCTGGTCTCTTTGCCTTTTTCCTTTATTATCTTGCCCGGAGAATAGTGGAGAAATCCAGAATTCATCTGTTGAGATTAGATTCTTATACCAGAACTGCTCTGCTAATAGTGGGTGCCTTTGGCTCATACAGCCTGGGAGCAAATAACATTGGTAATGTCATGGGTGTATTTATTAATTCTTCTCCTTTCAGAGATATTTCGTTTTCCAGTGTGTTTCAGATAACTTCAGTGCAACAGCTCTTTTTTCTTGGCGGTATTGCCATTGCCGTGGGAGTATTCACTTATTCAAAAAAAGTGATGTTAACTGTGGGTACTGGCATATTTAAATTGTGTCCTGTCACGGCTTTGGTAGTAGTATTAGCCAGTTCATTGACGTTATTCTTATTTGCTTCACAGGGATTACACAGTTTTCTCACTTCCCATAACTTGCCGGCTTTCCCCCTGGTTCCAGTTTCCAGTTCACAAGCAGTAGTAGGCTCTGTGATGGGCATAAGCCTGGCAAAAGGAGCTCGGAATTTGAATTTTAAAAAACTCGGCAGTATCAGTACAGGCTGGGTACTAACGCCGGCAGTTTCTGCTATTCTAGCGTATTTTGCACTTTTTTTTATGCAAAATGTTTTTATGCAAAAGGTCTTTCATTAAGCACGGAGTAAAATATGAAAAAGAAATCAGGATTTTTATTTCATAAAAAAAACCTCTTCTCATTGGTTATAATTGTTAGTCTGGCACTTCTTCTTTTTCAGCTTCCTGCCTGCCAGCGGGACAAAGAGTTGTCATTTCCCGATAAACCAATTACCATGATAGTTTATATGGCTCCCGGTGGCTTGATTGATATCACTGCCCGTAAATTTGTAGATATTGCCAAAAAATACACCGATGCGACAATTGTAGTAGAAAACAAGCCAGGATCCGGTGGGATTGTTGCTTTTCGTGATTTATTGCAGAAGCCTGCAGACGGTTATACTCTTTTTGCCAGCACAAAATCTAATATCTCAAAGATAGTGTCCACGGGCGCAGATGCTTTTATCGATGATATAGAATGGATCGGCTTGATGATGGCTGATCCGGAGTGCGTTATCACTTATAAGGATAGTGAAATCAGCACTTGGGAAGATATAATCACAGACGCCAAAGAAAAATCCGG
Organism: uncultured Candidatus Cloacimonadota bacterium; assembly: GCA_964604155.1. Lineage (GTDB taxonomy): Bacteria > Cloacimonadota > Cloacimonadia > Cloacimonadales > TCS61 > Stygibacter. The sequence continues at coordinate 13,182 of CAZRXY010000026.1, forward strand.
CAGGCAGATCTGGGTTGGTCCTGATATTGGCGGATTGGATCATGTAACAGCTCTTAAAATCTGGGATAAGGCAGGTATCGAGGCTAAATGGATTCCTTTTAAAAGTGGGGGACAGGCTATTGCAGCATTGCTGGGTGAGCAGGGAGTAGCTTATGTGGGAAATCCTCGTGATGTGCTGGGTAATGATGATCTGATGATAGCGGCTGTTTCCAGCGAAACCAGATTGCCGCAGTTCCCTGATGTACCCACCTTCAAAGAGCTAGGTTTATCAGGCTTGGATAACGAATTTATGTGGCGGGGTTTTGTTCTTAAAAAAGGGACATCTCCGCAGATTATTGAGTGGTATGATGACTTGCTGAATAAAATCAATAATGATGAAGATTGGCGAAAATACTGGGAGCGTGGTGGAATTGACGTAAAATACTCTAATAATATCGAATTCACTGAAATAGTTAACAGAGACAGAGAAGAATTCAGCTACTATCTGTCTAAACTCGGTATCATCAATATAGAAGCTCATGGTTTTATGGCAAAACTTGCCCGAGGCAGGAGTATGAACTGGATAATTCTAATTCTGGCTATTGTTTTTTTATTTAGCTTGATTATAGTTACCTGCCTTCCTAAATACAGATATCTAGAGGCTGCCCTGATCCCGGAGTTTTTTATTTTTCTTTCATTTATCTTTTATCTTCTTTCATTCACTTTCCCTGGTAATGAGGATGTGGGATCTTCTGTTGTTCCACGTTTATGGATACTTATCCTTGTCGCTCTGAATATCATTATGCTGATAAGTATTCTTATCAAGAAATCCGATGTGAAATCTGCAGATAAAGGAAATAGTATTATCTATCGCTTTATACCGTTATTGATTTTCTATTTAGCAGGAATTTTCTATATCGGTTATTTTATCAGCACTTTCATGTTCCTGCTCATTGCGTCATACATTCTGGGTGATCGCAATTATGCCAGAATGCTTATCATTGCTTTCTGCTGGCTGATATTTTCATATCTGATTTTTTATAAATTGCTTTATGTTCCCCTGCCTGCGGGAAAATTAATCGAATTGCTATTATAAAAGGAATGTGATTATGGAAATTTTAACGAATTTGGGTCAAGGTTTCATGTTTCTGTTAGGCTGGCAGCCAATTCTTTTTATCGTATTGGGCGTGATTACGGGTATTCTGGTCGGCGCCATGCCAGGTCTTTCTCCTTCGATGGGCGTAGCTTTGATGGTACCTTTCACTTATGCCATGTCACCCACATTAGCTCTTATTTTGCTGGTTTCTATTTATATTGCTGCAAATTATGGCGGCTCTATTACTGCCGTCACTATCAATGCCCCCGGCACCCCTGCCTCCGTGGTAACTGCCTTTGACGGCTATCCGCTCACTCAGCAGAATAAACCCGGGATGGCTTTGGGAGTATCGCTGGTTTCTTCCACTATCGGCGGAATTATCGGAACAATAATACTGATACTCTTTAGTGTTCAATTAGCAAAGATAGCCGTCAGATTTCATCCTGCCGAATACTTTGCCCTGGCAATCTTTGGTTTGACCACGGTCGCCACACTGGGTGGGAAAAATTGGCTTAAGGCTTTTATTGCAGCGATATTCGGCTTGCTGATTAATACGATAGGAATAGATCCTATCTCTGGGGTAAGCAGGTTCACTTTTGGCTCGGTTCAGCTTTATGACGGCTTTTCACTTATCCCTGCTCTGATCGGCTTATTCGCTCTTAGTGAAGTATTCAAGCAGATTGATGAACATAATTTTGATGGCGAAAAAGTGAAACTGGAAAAAACTAAATGGCCCACTATAACGGACTACTGGAAATTGAGGACGGGGATTCTGAGATCATCTTTCATAGGTACGATAATTGGAATCTTTCCCGGCGCCGGTGCTACAATTGCTTCATTCATTTCTTATGATGTTGCCAAAAGGAGCAGCAAAGAGCCGGAAAAGTTTGGAAAGGGTAGCCTTGAAGGTGTAGCTGCTGCCGAAGCAGCAAACAGCAGTTCTGTGGGAGGTGCATTGGTTCCTCTGCTTACGCTGGGAATACCGGGAAGTGCCTCTACTGCGGTCTTGATTGGTGCGCTGATGATCCATGACCTCACTCCTGGACCCCAACTCTTTAATAACAACCCGGAAATTATCTACGGCTTGTTTGCCAGCCTGCTGATAGCGAATCTGGTAATGCTTGGTCTGGGTTTGCTGGGCAGCAGACTCTGGGTAAAAGTCACCGATGTCCCCAAAATGATACTATATCCCATGATTTTTACTGTTTCCATAATCGGCAGCTTTGCCGTCAGAAATTCGTTTTTTGATATAGCCGCTTGCCTGGGATTTGGCGTTTTCGGCTGGATCCTTAGAAAGCATAATTATCCCGTGGCACCAATTATACTGGGCATTGTTCTTGGTAACATTGCTGAAACCAATTTTCGCCGAGCTGTGATGATGGGCGGCTACCACATATTTTTCACCAGACCGGTAAGCCTCATACTTTTGGTTCTGGGTCTGATTTCTTTTGCCTGGCCGCTTCTGCAAAATAAGATTAAAAAAAATATTTCTGCTCAAAAAAGAGCCTAAAAAACAAGGAGGTATAATGAAGAAGACCTTTTTATTTATCATTGTATTAGCGCTATTTGGAAGCATGTTTGCCGAGACAGCGTCCGGTTCTGTAGGATGGGATGATCGCGGTTATCTCGTCTTCAAATCTGATGACGGCAATTTCCAGATGAGACTTGACACCCGTTTTTATATTAACGGCAGTTTGTTCCTTGATGACCCGGAAGATATTCTCAGTAACCAGACTAATCTCCGCAAAGCCCGCTTTGCCGTAAAGACACGGCTCTGGAACGACTGGTCTTTCGAATGGGATATCGATATCGCCGAAGCTGAGCTCGTAGAAGTTAAAGATATGTGGGTAAGCTACAGCGGTTTTAAAAACAGCCACCTTAAATTTGGAAACTTCAAACAACCCTTAGGATTGGAAGAGCTTACTTCTTCACGACTTTTGGTCTTCCCAGAGAGATCGTTGCCCATGATGGCTTTTGAAACTGATCGTCAGTTTGGTTTAGAATATTCCCGCTGGGGGAATATCGGCAAATTACCCTATAACCTGAGAAGCTCTTTATTCACTCAAACCTTAGCAAATGAATCTAAAGCAGATTTCGAAAAGAAGGTTCATGAAACCGGTAATGGCGCAGCAGCAAGATTCGTCGTCGCTCCTCAGTTCAATAGTGACTTGCTGTTGCACGCAGGTGCCGCAGTCGCCTATGAAACCCCCTACGATGAATCTGAGACATTAGAGTACAAAAGTGAAGCTGAAACAAAAAATGGTGACTTGGAGTGGTTTGACAGCGGAAAGCTCAAAGAAGTCGATCATAGCTTAAAGATCGGTTTAGAAGGTGCTTTACAGTATAAAAACCTGCATCTTCAGGGCGAATACGTGCAAGCAAATGTCACACGATTGGAGGATTCTGATAAGGAAGATGCTTCCTTTATGGGGGCTTATGCCTATCTTGCCTGGTTAATTACCGGAGAAAAAAGATCCTGGGAAGTTGCTGAAGGTGAATTCGGACAGGTTATTCCAAAAAGTAATAAGTTGGGAGCCTGGGAACTTGCTGCCCGCTACAGCCATCTGAACCTGACTGATGAAGATGCAGGCGTATTTGGCGGTGCAGGAAATATCTATACTTTCGGGCTAAATTGGTATGCTAATCCTAATGTGAAATTCCAGTTGGCTTTTTCTATGGTCGATCTGGATGGAAACGCCAATTCCGATGGAGACTTCAGCTTTGATGCCGGATATAATGCCGGCATTTATAAAGATAATTATGCTGATGGTTATGATTTTAACTATCTGCAGTTTATGACAATATTTTTCTTTTAGGAGGTTATGATGAAGAAATTTTTTATTATTATGCTGGGACTGGCTTTTTTGCTGGTTAGTTGCAGCCTCGATGATTCCACTGGTAATGACGATCCCGGAAACCCGCAGGAAATTGACGGATTGTGCATCAACGAATTTATGAGTCACAATGACACTGCCTGGCCCGGACCTAACAATGACAACCCCGACTGGATAGAATTGTATAATGGTTCAGATGAAACTATCGATGTAGGTGGCATGTATCTCACAGATAAACTGGATGATCTCACAATGTCTATGATTGGTGATAATGCTCCTGAACTTACCACGATGGCTCCCGGCAGTTTTCTGGTGCTTATTGCCGATGGTAATCCCGAATTTGGTCCGCTTCACCTGGATTTTAAACTCAGTGATAATGAAGATTTTGCCCTCGTGTATTCCGATGGCAGCACAATAGCCGATCAGGCTAATTCTGAGGTAGTCCCCGATGATATGTCTATGGGACGCGTACCTGATGGAACAGATAACTGGGTGATTCTTGATCCTTCCACTCCGGGTGTTTCCAATACTACCGAGCCCGGTATTCATCTGGTTATCAACGAATTTATGGCAAGTAACGATTATTCTATCGTCGATGAAAACGGTGATCATGAAGACTGGATTGAGATTTATAACGCCGGCACCCAGGCAGTAGATATTGGCGGTATGTGGGTAACTGATGATCTGGCAAATCCTATGACCAGCATGATCCCTGATACTAATCCCGAGATAACAACTATTCAACCGGGTGGCTATCTGATCCTTTGGGCAGATAAGCAGCCGGAACAGGGAATATTGCACCTTGATGACGTGAAACTTTCGGGTAGTGGCGAAGATATCGGGCTTTTTGATGTCGATGGCGTTACACTTATTGATGGTTTTACCTTTGGTGCCCAGACTACGGACATCTCTTATGGTAGAATGCCGGACGGCAGCGATAACTGGGAATACTTTGGCGAAGGACATGATTCTATGCCCACCCCGGGTGCAGCTAATGGCTCAGGTGATGCCCCCCAGGCTATACTGTTTATCAACGAATTCTTAGCCAGTAACGACAGCACCAATGTCGATGAATTTGATGAAGCTGATGACTGGATTGAGATTTATAATGCCGGTAATATCCCCAAAGACATCGGCGGCATGTGGGTAACTGATGATCTGGAAGCTCCGCAAACCAGCATGATTCCTACCGATGACCCTTCTCTCACCACAATTCCTCCCGGTGGATACCTTATTCTCTGGGCGGATAAGCAGCCGGAACAGGGCATTCTTCACCTTGATGACGTAAAACTCTCCGGCGGTGGCGAAGATATTGGGCTTTTTGATGTAGATGGCGTTACGCTGATTGATTCTTATATTTTTGGTGAACAAACCACCGATGTCTCCGAAGGTAGAATGCCTGACGGCTCAGATAACTGGCAGTTCTTTACCACGCCCACTCCGGGTGCCCCAAATCAATAAAGGATATTTTAAAAAAACGGCAGGAAAGAGATTTCCTGCCGTTTTCTAGGGTTATAATTATATGAAATATCTTGTTTTTGCCTTATTTACAGCCTTAGTTACAGGCTCTTGCAGCCTCGATAATGCCGCTGTTCCAGAACCTGCTCTGCAGCTTATTCTGCTCGATAGCTATAGTCTGAATATACCAGAACCATCAGACCTTACTTATGATCACACATCAAATTCACTCTGGACTGTGAGTGATGCAGATAATTTTGTCTATAATATAGATTTCACGGGTGAAATTATCCAAATCTTACCTTTTCAAGGGGATGATCTGGAAGGTATTGCCTATTCTGCGACTGATTCTACTCTCTGGCTGGCAGAAGAATCATTAAGCCAAATTGTGAATATCAATCTGCAGGGGCTTGAAATTGCCCGTCACCAGATACCGGTAACTACCGGCACAAATAGTGGTTTAGAAGGCATCTGCTTCAATCAGGACGGCACTATTTCTCTGGTCAAGGAAAAAGACCCGGGAAAATATATCCGTTTAGATGCTGAGATGGCGCCAATTCTGGATATCATGCTGGATTTCGCCAATGATTATTCTGCTATCTCTTATGACTATGAAAATGAATTTTTCTGGATTGTCAGCGACCAAAATCAATCACTATATGCCTGGACACCTGAAACAGGAGTTATCTCTAAATATGATTTGCCTTTCCCAAAGCCGGAAGGCGTCTGCTATGTACCTTCACTCGAATGCTTCTTTCTTGTAAGCGATTCCCAAAATATGCTCTATAAAATGAAATTGATGAGATGAGAACAGGAAGGTATGTTTAACTAATTGGTAAAGCCAGATAGATACGAGTACCAGGTTACCTGATAAGCTTCAGTCAGCTTAGCAGGATTGAGTTCTCAATAACAAATAAAATCCGGCACAATCAAAAAATGCCACATTTCAATAACGGAAGAATATTATCGATTTATTTTTAATCAAAGCAATATATTTGATAACATTAGATGAAGCAGGAATTATATAACTCATGTATAATCAGTGGATAAAGTAATTTAGTAATATTTTGTTTCCATTATGGCACGATTATTGCTTTGCACAGAGCAGAGAGTGAGTAATTATAAAGGTTAAAAAAGGCTAAAAATTGTCAGCGAGGCTCTTAATATCAATGTTTGTAAGAGAATGTTGGGCGTTGACGGAAAAAGTATTTGACTTATTAAACTAAAAAAATAATATTTGGAAGGGGTTAATAATGAGAAACATCTATTGTTCGTTTATAGGAAATGCGGATATAGCCAAGTTGGGCATATCTGGGCAGGTTAATGCTCAGTCTGGGCAAGGACCTTTGTGCTGCATTTTATCTGAATTAGCTAAGAATCAGCATTTTGATTGCATACTGATACTGAAAGACCAAAGTGATATCTCCGAGAAAGTAGTGTATGATACATTAAAGGCGAAATATGATTTTAATCTGATAATCAGTGACATAAGGAAGGTGAGCAAAACTTATAATCCAGCGAATCATAAAGAGATTCACACAGTGCTGGATAGCATATTACCCAGATATAATCAATCAAATACTCGCTGGTACTTTAATCTATCTTCTGGTACTCCGGCGATGAGTGCTATGCTTCTTCTATATGGCAAAACCCACTTTGATTCTTTATTTTTTCAAACATATTATGATAGAAGTAGCGGTAAGGAGATTTATGAGCAAGCAGAGATACCTTTTGGCATAAATTTAAGGTCGCTAAATAATCTTTTATCTGACAGGATAGCCGGAGAATCAATCATAGGCACATCGCCGCGATTACTGCATGCAATCAAACAAGCAGAGAAAGTTGCATTATTTGGAATAAATTGTCTGATTTTTGGGGAATCAGGAACTGGTAAGGAACTGATAGCCCGGCGTATTGGCAGAGAATCGGTCAGGGAGAAATATGCAGCTTTTAATTGTTCGTTACTATCAAAGGAATTAGCGAGAAGCGAACTATTTGGGCACAAAAAAGGTTCATTCACTGGAGCAGAGACAGATAAAACTGGATTATTTGAGGATAATAATGGTGGAATAATATTTCTGGATGAGATCGGTGATTTGCACATTGATATTCAGACGCAATTGCTACGTACCCTCCAAGAGAAAAAAATCAGCCGTTTGGGAGATACAAAAGAAATGGAGATAGATGTGCAGGTGATAGCGGCTACAAATAAGGATATACCTGAAATGATCAGGCAAAAGAGATTCCGTGAGGATTTATATTACAGGCTGGCAATTGAAGAGATCTGGCTTGAACCATTAAGGGAACGTAGAGAAGACATCCCTTTAATCATAGATAATCTACTTGATAGTGTTAACAGAGAATTTGGCAGATTAAAAGAAGTAAACTACAGGAATCATAAAATAGCAGAGGATGCCAGGCAATATCTGAGCAGTCTTGAATATCCAGGTAATGTAAGACAGTTGGAGCATATAATAAAAAGAGCATGTATGTGGTCAGAAAACGAGACGATAAGCCTTGGAGAGATAATTGAACTCACAAATAATTCTTTTTCACGAGACAAGGTGAAAGATTTGCCATCTTTACCAATTGATTTAAATAGCTGGATAGCAAAAATTGAATTTGAGTTGTTGAATAAAGCACTTGAAGAATCTGGTGGCCGCCAAAATTCTGCGGCAGAGAAATTAGGATTAAGGGCGGATACTTTCAATAAGAAATTTAAAAAATACAAACAAAATCAAACTATTGAGGAGGAATTATGACAAGCATTTATCATCTTTCACTAAAAGCACAAAAAGTGCAATCTTTTATTTTTAAAGTACCCAAGCTGAAAGCCATGCTGGGAGCAAATTCACTATTAGGCGAGTATTTTGCCGTGGAATTGCCAGCCTTGCGGGAAAAGTATTCCATACCTGAGATATGGATAGAGAGATTAACGAATCTGAAGAATTTGGGAAAATGGGAGAATGATGACTTAGCAGCTAATTTTCAAAAAGGTGTGATTTGCTCGGCAGGAGGACATTTTGAAGCGTTTTTTAAATCAATGGCAGAAGCAGAAGAATTTGTTATTGATGCTATAAAAATGGGACAATCCAGGATACCCGGTGTGAAATTATCCTATTATCTACGGGAATATAAAAATTTTGATATTAACTGGAGTTTTGAAGATTTTGCCAATTCACAAAATTATACGTTAAAAGACGTAGATATTCAGAGCTCTGAGATGCTGATAGATAATCCATATTTTTATCCCTCAGCAGTAGACGGAGAAAATCCCCAATTGCTTAATAAAGAAAAGGATAGTTATATAACGAAAAAGATAAAAGAGCAGGGTGATTATTTTTATTCTGGAGAGGCGAATGATTATCTGTGTGGATTAATCAAAGAGTTAGCGGGTAAAGAATCTTACAAATCTGAATATGCCGAGGAATTGGAAGAATTATCTGAGCTATCACTAATACCTGATAATAATAAATTAGCCATTATTGCTATTGATGGCAATGCCATGGGAATAAATTTCAGACAGGAACAGAGTAATCAGCATGATAAGCCGGTTTTGGAAGCGATGGTGGAATTTGAAAAGTTTTGGTTTGATAAGCGGGATAGCTTTAGAATGGCTTTGCGAGAAGCGTTACAAGAAACTGTAAACCTGATGAATTATAAAAAACATCCCTATCAGATATTGATGCTGGGTGGTGACGATCTCTTGATATTAACCGTTCCTGAATTAGCTTTGGATTTTGTTTCGTCTTTCTGTAAAAAAATAAGTGAAAAAGGACAAGTAACCATTTCAGCGGGAATGGCCTTTGTGAAGTATAGCTATCCTTTTTCTCAGGCTTATCAGCTTGCAGAGCAGCTATTAGATTCTGCCAAAGTGAAAAGCCGTATCTGGCATACCGATGGAAAAATTGAGTATCAGAATGCAATAGACTGGCAGGTTCATTTTCCCAGTGGTGCAAGAGACTTAGATGAGTTACGCAGACAAGATTATCTGCTGAAATATGGGGATAAACTGGAGATTCTAACCCAGCGACCGTGCACAATTACCAAAGCGTTAGATATCTGGAAAGAATCGGAGGGTTTGTTTACAAAAATCCAAAAAGCTGCTGAAGGGGAAGATTTTGAAAATTCGTCTGGCAGAAATAAATATAAGCGGCTAAGAACACTTCTAAAAACCGGAGAAAATAACGTTAAGCTCTATGGAGGCTTGCTTAATATTGATCAATCGTATCTTGATTACGAATCACTTGATGATGGTATTGTAATGAATTCTGCTTTAGATGTGATAGAATTGATGGATTTTCATAAAAGGAAAAATGAGCGACAGGGAGGAGGTAATAATGAGATCAATTGAATTGCAATTCACTATAAATACACTGGAAGATTTTCATATTGGCACTGGGCTTGATTGTGTAGGCTTGTATGACGATGGTCAATATAAGGATAGGGATGGCAATCCGGCAATAAGAACGGAAACATTAAAAGGACTCATCAAACAGTCCTGCAGTGAGGTAGTAAAGATACTGAATTCAGAATATAAACCAGCTTTTGATCAATTATTTGAATTCAAAAACCTTGGTTCGCTGGATGTTTACGTAGAATATGTAAAAGGTTCTGCAAACATTCCATTTGTGATACACAGATTTACAAAAATAGATCAGGAAAGTGGCATTGCAGAAACAGGCAGTTTGAGGGATATCGAGTTTGGCTCAAAGGGCTGCAGGTTTGAAGCAGAAATCCGGTTTTTATTGATAAATGATGAGCACGAAGAAACGGTGCGTGAATTACTGATATATGGTATTAGGAACTTAAAATGGCTGGGAGGTTATCGCCGCCGTGGCTTTGGAGCGGTGAAATGTGAGCCTAAACAATCAATTCCAGAGAACGAAACTGCGAAACAGATAAATCTATCAGGAAGAGCTTTCAGGCTCAGATTGGAGCTGCAGGATGATGTCTGCCTGGCAGGAGCTGGTCAGACAGGGAATATTATCCAGACCATGGACTATATCTCTGGAACTACTGTTATGGGTATGTTGCGTAATATTCTTTTGAAAATCAACAAACCAGATAATTGCTTTTTTGATGATGGAAATATGAGGGTCACAAATTTTTATCCAGTTAAAAGTGGTTCAAATGGTCTTGTTATCCCTGTACCGCTATCTTTACGAAAGAAGAAAAGTATAGAAAAGTATCGGAATTTCTATCTGGGTAAAAGAGAAAAGGGTGCTTGCAAAAGGGAGATACCACATTGGGCATTGCAGCAAAAAAATGCCAAAGCGGAAGAAAACCAGCTTAAGAATATAGTCAGCCAGGATACCTTGATCGAGAGAAATAACCAAGAAACCTCGAAAGATAAGAGCTTTGCAAGCGGTTATATAATCTGCGCTAATTACCCGGACTTTGCAGATGCGATATATTATAATCCCAATAGATTATTGATTATGAGAAACAGTATAGACGCAGAAACTCAAACTACAAAAGATAATGCCTTGTTTTCTCAGGAGATGATAGAAAAGAAAACTCAGTTTACAGGAGAAATAACCTTTGTCACGGAAGAAGCGGGTAAGGCTTTTATTGAAACTTGCCAGGACTGGCTGGTGGGAAAATATTGCCTGCACGCAGGGAGAGGAGGAAAGCCTATAAAGATAATTGATATCCAGCCAGTTAATGAAAACCGAAGTGAAACTATTTCTTTGCGGCAGGAATCCCCTCGAAACATAGCAATTACTCTTATATCAGACGCAATTTTGTTCAATGAAGAATTAATGCCGGAAACGGAACTGAAACCTGATCATCTCGGATTAGAAAATGAACTCAAATTAATTAAAAGCATCACTACTGGAAGAATTCATCAATCTTTTTGCGGGGTGGCGGGTTTAAGACGTTTTTCTGATCGTGTGATCTCCAAAGGCAGTTGCTTCTTGTATGAGATGCAAAATGGAGCTGCGCAGGAAGCAGTGATAGAGAAGCTGAGAATTCTTGCAGAAAAAGGTATCGGGCTTAAAACTGATGAAGGCTTTGGATCATTTTTAGTTAATATGCCTTTGCATTGGACTTCCGTTCCCAGAGAACAATCTCGTGAATACATCACAAGTGCCAAAACTCCTCAATACCTGGTTGATAAATTAAATAAAACAGAAGAATTACTGCAAAGAGCTCGTGAAGAATCTGGCATAATAAAAGAGACGTCAGAAAACTTTGTAAATAGGATCATCAGCTATATGGAAGTGAGATACTCTAAAGAAACTTTGAAAATAGAAATCGAGCACGGAAAAAGCACCAGAAATTCTCAAAAGTGGAAAGAATTTGAAGTGCTGTTTAATAAACTCGCAGATGATGATGATTTCTACGAGATTATAAAGCTGATATACCTTAAGAAAAAATCAAAGGGAGGGCAAAGAAAATGACAACTGGAAAAGTAATCTATAAGGCAGAACTTAAGCTGAAAACAGCTCTGCACATTGGCTGCGCAGAAGAATCGCCTCTCGGTGCCATGGAGATTATCAAAAACGGTGCCGGTGAATATTTTCTCCCGGGTACGTCTATTGCAGGAGTATTCTTTCAAAGCATCAGAGAATTATTTGATCTGAAATATTCTGATAAAAATCTCTATTACAAAATTACTGATTGTAAAAATAATGCCTCTATCCTCAATTTTCGATCTCACATTTTCAAAAAACGTCAGACAGATCAGCAATTAGCGGTTATGATCCGGAACCGTGTGAAAATTGATAGAGCAACAAAAACTGCTGAGGATGGCTCATTATTTGGCTATTGGGAGATAGAGCCCGAAGGGATCACAATCAATCTTGTGATTGAAATTGACAATTTGTCACTGAAACAAGTGAATACAGAAGAGTTTACAAAGTTGACGGAATGGATAGAAACAGTATTTACTTCCTGGAAAAATGAGGGTGTTTATTTTGGCGGACACAATTCATCAGGGAATGGCTATTGCCAATTGATAAAGGCAGCAAAAGGGGTGATTACACCAGCAAATTTCTTGGATTTTCTTGATGATGAAGCAAAAATCGAATATCATGATTGTCTGCTGGATAAACCTGCAGTAGCTCGCTATAAAACCTGGAAAATCCTGTTGGAAATAGAAGATGAAGAAGATGGATATGGCACAAATGCTCTCTTGATCAAAGGAGGTGCGAGCCATTCCAGTCTGGCAGGTAATCCTTCTGATGCTGTCTTTATAAATACCGGTAAAAGGCTGTATATTCCCGGCTCATCCCTTAAAGGTACCTTCTCTATGTACTTGGAAAAATATGACAAATCAGACTGGCTGAAACAGTTTTTCGGACAGGAAAAATCAGATAAACAAGGATGGGTTTATTTTCCAGACCTGATCTTCTCTATAAATGATAATGCAGTAAATGAGCACCTGATAAATATTGAGCGTCATGCAGAGGACGAATTTACCAGAGCTGTTTTGGGTACTGCAAAATTCAATGAAGAAAGGCTCTTTTATGCCAAGGCAGAAGATTATGTAAGAATACCGCATTCCTTTTATAATGGTCACAAAGGAGTAATAGATGAGATGATTGCCTTTATTAAAAAAGGTTGCGATCTAAGATTGATAAGTCTGGGAGCTAATAGCTGCTTTCCCAGGATAAAACTTGAGGAGATGGAATAATGAAAGCAGAAATTATCAAATTTAAGGACATTGTTACTAAAGTGGAGGGGATAGAGAATCTCTGGCTGACAGCAGAACGCAAATGGACTCTGACGCTTAATCGAGAGATACTGGCATGGGAAAAAGCTGCTAACAATTCGGAAAAATATGAGGGAAATACAGGCATATTCTTGAAAGAAGCAATAGACTTTATCGCTGCGCCTGATAATTTTAAAGATTGCCTGCGACTCGTTTTCTTTAATAATGATACTCAATTGCAGTTTATTGCTCTGGATAAATCCGGCGAAGAATTTTTCTTTCATAAATCTGATATAGTAAATAAACCGCATAAATTTAGAAATGTTTACTATCGTGAAAAAATTTCTAATAAAGATAACTATAGATTTAAATTTGCCCAGAGTCTCGGGGCTGCTAACTGCTTAAACAAAGACAATCAAATCCAGGTGGTTTTTGATGACAAAAAATGGAGGTTGAGCCATGAGTAATTACAGGAATAATCATAATTCCCCCAAATTGTATGATATTCACTCTGAAGTGAAAAATGCCCGGGAAAATCTGCCCTATACCTTTGTACCTGTTGAAGGTTATAAGCGAGTAGAAAATTCCGCAAAATTCAATGTCACAGATATGGAAGGAGAAAAGTTATATTCCGGTCACCTGAATTGTTCTTTGCATGCCTTGAATTATTTATTAGTAGGCAATGAGCATGGCAGACCCGAAGATGAAAAAGATAATGGAGCCTTACATAGCACGCATTCCGGAAATAATCAAACATTGATAAAACCATTAATAGTAAAAGAAAATATTTTTATCTCTCCTTATACACTAAAAGGCTGCCTTTCTAATTTCTTATCTGCCTTTCTGGAAATTCCTATGCGGGAAGATAGAATCAATCCACAGAGATTCCTTTTCAGACCTAATATAAATTTTAAACCAACAAAGAAAATCAAATTAGGTATCGGAATTGTTCTACTTCCTCAGGAAGAATGTGTCAGGTTTTCTCATCTTACCGAATTAGGTGCTAAGACCCCTGTAATATACGGTATGAAAGAAAAGGGCGATAAATATTCTGAGCTTCTTGATGATTGTTTCCATCGTAATACCCTTAAAAAGAAAACAGAATTTGATCGGGGTAAACATAAAATTGCTCGAGGTGGCGGTAAAGAGATGGATTTATTATGCTTTCGCTACACAAACGGATTGGATGGTGAAGCATCCTTTGCCAGATTATTCGCAGTTAACGGCGGTAAAATGAAACAGCATAACTGCATCTATATCGATAACAGTGTGGTAAAATTCAAGGGTAATCAATTCCTGATAGAGAAACCTTATGAATTATTCAAAAAAACATATAGTATCCTTCAAAAAGAACACCTGCAAAATCATCCTCTGCTTGGTAAGGATGAGGCAAATTCGCAGAAGATCAAAAAAAACATAGAAAGATTAAGCACACTTAGAAGAGGAGATTTGATCTTCTATGAATATGAGGAAAAGAATCAAAATGGCAAGACGTGTATTGATGTAAAAACATTTGGCAAAACTTATTACTATCCCTGGTGTTATGATAGAGGCATTCACGATTTTTCCAGGGATATCAGAAAAATCGGTTCAGATAGAATATCACCGATTGAAGAGATGTTCGGCTATTCATTTGAGGAAGATAAAAAAAATATCTCAAAATCCGGAAAAGTACACTTTAATTTCGCTAAATACTGTGGAGGAGGCAAAATCCATAAGGACTATTTTGTTTTACCCCGACCAGGTGAACCCAAACCTTCCTCATATGAGTTTTATCTTAGGCAAAATCCGGATAAACGTGAGCCTGCCTGCTTGAATTCTTATGGTGAGGTTTTAAGAAATGGAGAAAATTCGCGGCTGTCCGGCAGAAAATTTTATCACGCTAGCACACATATGCCAAATAGTATAAATCCCAACACGTCTAAGCAAATTGAAAATCAATATGCCGTTTTACTAAAATCTATGCTTAAACCTGATGGAGATTCCCTGCCGGAATTTAAATTCAGGATAAATTTTGAAAATCTAACGGAAACTGAATTGCGATTATTGGTTTTTTCTCTAAAACTGGATAACCTAAAAAGAGACGATTATCTGCATAATAAATCGCAACTGCTCTGCCACCAGATTGGTTATGGTAAGAATTATGGTATGGGTGCTGTAAAATTTCAGATAGAAAACAAGAGCAAAATCTATCACGGCAAAAACCTGATAGAATTGCCGCTCTCTGATTTTATTGATGAAAAACTATTTGAGGCTATCAAAAATAAGAAAGATTTGTGTGATGCTGTCAGACTCCACAATAAAGGATTTCATTATCCCAAAGCCTGCAGTATCAAAGGAAATAGAGAGTATCAGGTTACAGGGCTGTACAATAAACCCAAAGAAGAAAATATACCTAACTGGCATACCAATATCAGGAAAGTAGAATTAGAAAACAGAAGAAAATAATATAAAAGGAATGAATTATGAGCGTTCTATTTATCACTATAGGTCAGCGTGATGTTCAGTATGTATTGCCTGCTAAAAATGATGCAGATAGCAGGGTTGCCATGAATATTATCGGCTATCACAATGTAAACCGTAATTTTGATGCTATTAATCTGGAGCGAAAGCTGTACTTTGATGATTTCACTGAGATCAGCAGAAACGATGAGAAATATTTCAAAGATATTGAGCCGGTTGGTATATGCTTTCCTATCTTCAGAAAAACGCTGCAAAAACTAAAGCAGGAGATTACGGACATTGAGGAGATATTCTTAATATCCACCAATAGAGGAGAAGTGATAAGCATTCTTGATGAACTCAAGCCCACAATTGAAGAAAGGGGATACAAAGAAGCTATCTCTTATTGGGATTATTTAAGAAATATTGCTAAAAGAGATATCACTTCTAAATCCGGCGATAAAATTGCCCTAGAACTTAAAAATAATCCCGAGTTATTTGGACTGAATAACATTTCCGTTGTACATTTACCAATTGGCGAAGATGCGGATTATCTGCATACGATTTCTGCAAATGGCTCCGAAATATGCAATTCAGAAGAAAGTTTACTGAGATTACTCTCTAAGGCAGATATAAACCAAATTGAATTCTTCTACACGGAATGTTATAAATATTTGCAGCCCTGTTTTGAGAAGCTTAAAGGTAAGAAGATATTTCTTTCCATGTCAGGAGGTATGCCTTTGATGCAAAGGGCTATTGAACAGATATTCTCTCATACAGGAATAGGTGAAACGGTGCAATCACTATATATCCCCGAATTTAATAATGATTTCATTGTAAAAAAAGAAGTGAATTCTTATTATAGTGATTTCTTTACTCAAATAAGATTGTTTCGGCAGGCTATGAATTTGTTCCACCTGGAACAAGCCAATAGATTATGGGAAGGGATTGAGGATAAATTACAAACTGACAGTGAAGAATATGAAGTGATGAGTGCAAGGCTAAAAGCCGTCCAGAATGAAGACCCCTTTGAGATGAATTATGCCAGATTCTTGTCAGCGTATTATAGAAGAGATTACACTCAATTGATAATTTTGATCAAATCCCTCCAGGAACAGGCAGTTACTCAACTTTGGAAAAATTATGCACAAAAGAATAACAAAAAATTTGTCCCTTTTGAAAAAAGTGGTTTAATAAAGTCAGATTGTCTCATAATTAACGGCAATTTAGAGAAGATTGGCTATTTGGAAATCTTCGAAAAAGAAAAAGGATGGATTGATGACCAAGGTCTACAAGCTTATAGTAAATTATTCTTACGGAAGAAGAATACTCTGTATAAGAATATATTCTATAGAATAATTTATTTGAGGAATGACTATCTGCATAAAGGGTTTTTAGGAAGTGACAGCCTTAATAAAGAATTATCAAAAATAGAATCATTTTTGAATATGTCTAACAACCATAATTCTGTAAGAGATTCACTTAACAATGATCAGCTAACTGCCGAAGTTATAGAATTCGAGAAAAATTTTACCGGAGAATCTTCCTTCTTCGGCTCAATTGCGTTTATGTTTGGGAAAAATGAGGATTTTAATTTTGGCTTAAGAGAGAAAATCCAGGAATCAATAGAATTGCTGCTGAAATGTCCCTTAAAAAAAATGCCCTAGAATATCTAATATATAGTATAAAAAAAGATGAAATACTATAGTTACTGGTATCGCCTGAAATTTAAGGCTCTACGCCGGATAACGCATCTTCCTCTATATACTGGAGTTCATTGGAGTGCTTTTTTTAGAGTAGAACTAAAAAGATACACTACGCTGCCGATGGCTAAGCTGGAATTTAATGTGATCCCTATAAATTGCAGCCGCTATCTCGATCAGGGTGAGATAGTATATCTAATTATTGCCACGAATCAGCAGGGGAAGTCTGTTCTGCAGCAATGGCTATCTGAATCTGAGAATCTGTCTGAGATAGCTGATAAAGCAGAACATTTTGTCTTGCATCACACAATCGAGCTTTTGGAATATGAGATATTCCAGTTTAATCCCGAGCCTGATTTTGAATTTGCGGTGGAAGAGATCAAAGAACTCACCATGATTTTTTCATCACCTCTGCGTCTTAAGAGGATTAATAAAGATGACGGTAGATTTTTTGATCCTTTTCATTTTGATTTGCAGGAATTCATTACCAGGCAAGCGCACTCACTGGATTTGCCTGCTCCAAAAGCAGATTGCTTGAAAATATCCAAGATTTCTTTTATCTGGCTTGATATTGCCTACAAAAAAACTCTAGGAGGTATTATTGGCGGTCTCGTTTTAAAAGGCTGCTTTTCTCAGGAACTGCTAAAATTGCTGCATTGGGGTCAATTTTGCGGTGTCGGCAAAAACCGAAGTTTCGGGTTCGGATTTTATACCATAAAGGAATTTCCGCATCCCGTTTTTAATATATCAAGATCAAAAAGTGGCTTACTATCTTTTTCCTCTTTACGATCTCGATTGCTGGAAATGTCGGAAAAAAATGAGCAAGGTACCGATATGACTGCTTATGATCTTCTGGAAAATCCCGAGTACCTCAGCAAATTGAGCAGGCAAATAACTACTTATTGTTACAATCCAGGTGAACCAGTCTGGTTCAAAATCAAAAAGAAAAAAGGTGGTTTCCGTAAAATTGCCGCCTATCCTCAAAAAGATAAACTTGTTTTATCGATTTTGACAAACTATCTGGATGGCGTTTTGGAAGCCCTGATTACTTCAAATTGCTATTCATATCGCAAAGGATATAGCTACCATTTAGCTGCATCCGCCTTAAAAAAAGAATTTGACTTCGGGTTTTCCTGGGGTATAAAGCTGGATATCGCAGATTTCTTTGAAACACTCGCCATTGATAAGATACTTTTGCTATTTAGTGCATTGAACCTGGAACCAGAGATCACTTTTCTCATCCAATCATATTTTAAAAATTCGCTTATTCAGGGAAACACACTCTCACCACTACTTTCAAACTTTGCTATGCTTGCCTTCGACCGCTGGTTTAGAAATCAAAAAAAACTAAAACTTATCAGATATGCAGACGACCTTGTGATCATTGGCAGAGATTGTGATAAAACCATTATCCTAACGCAGATAAAATTTATTCTCAGTTGCCTGGGACTGAGTATAAATGAAAATAAATATGAAGAATTTGTCCAGACAGACAGTCTTAATTTCCTGGGATATTCCATCTCTCAAACTCACATACACACTATTCCCAAAATTGCCGCCGAAGATGAGGATCCCCAGTGGCTGCCCTTCCCTAAACTTTGTACCGCAAAATCTAAACCGCTTTATCTTTCCTTTACAATTAATTATGCCCATACAACAGGTAACAAGATTTATATAAAATCAAAGGATAGTATCCTGACAGTTTTATGGAAAGACATCAATCGGATTTTGATTATGGGCAAACCTCGTCTTAGCGGCGGCATTATCTACAGGGCTATTCAGGAACAAGTTCCCATCCATTTTCTAACCGTCCATGGCAGACCACTCGGAGGCTATTATCATTATATCAGAATCAAAGAAGCCAAAAGACTCTTCAATAGCGATGAATTCTACTCTTTTGATGAGTTTTCACTGGATTTTGCCCGCGAAATTGCCTTTACCAAGATTATAAATCAATACAGACAACTAAAAAAAAGAAATATCTCTGTACCACAACTTACAGATATTGCAAACAGCCTGGCTGAATGCGATAATATCGAGGCTATTCGCGGTAAAGAAGGATATGCTGCAAAAACTTATTTCCAGCATTTCAGAACACTGGTTGAACCATTTCCCTTTGAATCCAGAACCTATCACCCACCTCAAGGTCCCGTCAATGTCTTGTTATCACTTGGCTATTCAATCATCTATCGCCGATTCTCTGAAGCACTAAGAGCTAACGGCATAGACCCCTTTTGTGGCATTTTTCACCAGGGCAGGGGAAATCATGAAGCCCTCGCTTCAGACCTCGTGGAATGCTATCGCTTCCTGATAGATAGAATTGTGCTCGCCCTGATTAATAAAAAACTCATTACTCAAAACAATTTCTACCAGGTGGCTTACTCTAACTATCTGAGACTTGATTCCGAAGGATTCAGAGCTTTTATTAGATATTTCGAAAACACTATGAAAACTGAAATCAAAATCAAAGGTAGAACTTTTTCCTATGAAGTTTGGCTGGACAAAACGGTTCTCTCACTCAAAAATGCACTGCTGCTGGGGACTACATTCAAATCGTATAGAAGCCTGTAATAGAATGTTTTATACCCATTATATTGAAACAGATCAAGCTGATTTATGGCAGAACACAAAAGGCTGCACGGCAGCTAAGAAGAAAGCAATCCCATATAATAGCTACCAACCCAAAGCATTTCTTCTATTATGTGAGGTGTAAATGTATATTGTCGCTTACGATATCTCTTCTCAGAAAATTAGAACCAAAATCGCCCGCTATCTCGAAAAAAAAGGTCTCAGAATCCAAAAATCTGTCTTCTCACTCGATGTCTCATATAAAGCTATTATTCATATCAAAAAAGACCTCACCAAATTAAGAAAAGATGACGGTGTTATCCATATCTTCGCTATCTGCCGAAACTGCCAGAATAAATCCATTGTTATCGGCAAAAACCTGCCCGAACTCTTCTTCTTTTTTGATTGACAAGATTTCACTGGCAGACACCGTGACCGGTGTGATCCAAAGATCACAAACTGAGAGCAGATGGCTGCGAAAGTATGTGTGAAATAAGCAGAAAAAAATGAAATCTCAGAAGAAAATGACCTTCCGAAAGGAAGGGGCTTAAAGCTCATTACAGGCTATAGTTGTGATTTTGACATTTTGCGGCTGATGATTACGCCAACTGTTACAACCTAAATTGCAATATTTGTTTGACCCGGCGAAAAAATTTTAACGTGAAAGCTTTGGCGACAGAATTCCAAAACAATTTCTTAGCAGCAAAATTGACAGGCAAATTCGTAAACCCTTACTAATAAATAAGTTATGCAACTTAACCAGAAATTGCGTAACTCGTTGATAGATATGGAGTTATATCGTTTATGGCGACAGAGCCAGAATCGCTCCCATTTTCAAGCGGTTTTCTGCTCACTCGCCAAAGGGGGGGTAAAAACTCCCTCCAATAAAGGCTGAAATTCGCCTGCGGTCGAAAATGACCTCTGCATGCAGAGGGGTTACGACTTTAACCCACAGTTTATGTTTCTGCCGATGTTGTTTTGTCGAAAATGACCTCTGCATGCAGAGGGGTTACGACTATGATTTATTTATTTTCTAAC